>NZ_CEYNSH010000010.1:78009-83790 GCF_982872775.1 Psychrosphaera sp.
AAACAGAGGTGTATACAATTACACTAACTGACGGCTCGCAAACTTCTATTTCGATTGACTTCACCGGAACCGACGATGCGCCAGTGATTTCACCAACCGTTGTTTCGTTTACTGAAGACAGCGCGCCAAATGCAACGGGACAGGTGAGCTTTTCTGATGCTGATAACCCTAGTCTGGCTGTTACCGCGGGAACATCAAACGGCACGTATGGCGATTTAGTTATAAACGCGCAAGGGGAATGGACCTATACACCAAACTCAAATATGGATGGATTGCAAGACGGTGAGCAACAGACCGAGGTATTTACTGTTAACTTTAACGACGGTAGCACTACAACCATCCAAATCAATTTAACAGGTACTGACGATACGCCAGTTATTAGCACAGCGACTGCTGATGTTACTGAAGATGTGACCACAACTGCATCAGGCACGTTGACTGCTTCCGACGCAGACAACCCAGGGTTAGCATTTAATGCGTCAACTCAAAATGGTCAATATGGCGATCTCACTATTGATGCCAGTGGCAACTGGACTTACACCCAAAATTCAGGTGCGGATGCGCTTGCCGATGGGGAGCAAAAATCGGAAACATTTACCGTTACCCTGAATGATGGAAGTACGTCCACCGTTACAATTAATAGCACTGGTACGGATGATGTGCCGATTGTCTCAACAGATAGCGGTGCCGTAGTTGAAGACTCGTCACCAACGGCGTCTGGTCAGTTAACGGCAAGTGATGCTGACAATCCAAGTTTGGCGTTTGTAGCTGGTACAACAACGGGTACGTACGGTCAGATCACTGTCGATGAAAATGGGGCGTGGACGTTTACAGCTGGTCCAGGTTCACAGGCTCTTGCTGGCGGTGAAGTGCAAACTGAAGTGTATACAATTACATTGAACGATGGCACGACAACCACTGTTTCAATTTCTCTTACTGGTACGGATGACGCACCAGTTATTAGTTCAGGAAGTGGTTCAGTTACGGAGGATACTAACCCTACTGTAACAGGTCAGTTATCGGCAACTGATGCTGACAACCCGAGTTTGGCATTTAATGCAGGTACAACATCCGGTGTCTACGGTGACCTTACTATTGATGCAAATGGAGCATGGAGCTTCACAGCTGGAGCCGGTGCTGATCAATTGGCAGAAGGCGAAGTTCAAATAGAAACCTACACAGTCAGTCTAAATGATGGCTCACAAACCACAGTTCAAATAACGATTACGGGTACCGATGATGCGCCAGTTATTAGCTCGGCGACGGCTTCTGTGACTGAGGACACTGATCCAACGGCAACTGGCACTCTAACGGCCACCGATGCTGACAACCCGACTCTTGAGTTTAACGCTTCAACGGTTAGTGGCAGCTATGGTGATTTAACCATTGATAGCACTGGTAACTGGAGTTATACGCTAAACAATAATGCTCAAGCGCTTGGAGGCGGCGAACAGGCCCAAGATATTATTACCGTCACATTGAATGATGGCAGTACAACAACTGTTACAGTCAACGTAACGGGTACTGAAGACGCACCGGTTGTGTCAGTAG
Source organism: Psychrosphaera sp. (assembly GCF_982872775.1). Taxonomy (NCBI): domain Bacteria; kingdom Pseudomonadati; phylum Pseudomonadota; class Gammaproteobacteria; order Alteromonadales; family Pseudoalteromonadaceae; genus Psychrosphaera; species Psychrosphaera sp. Next base: position 79,561 of record NZ_CEYNSH010000010.1, read on the forward strand.
GAGCTGGTGTAGCTACAGAGGGTACCGTACCTGTTGTCAGTGGAACACTATCTGTCACAGACGTCGATAGCCCTGATTTAGTATTTGTTGATACAACATTAAATGGTACTTACGGCGATCTAACCGTAAACGCTGATGGTACTTGGGACTATGTCCTTAACTCAGCCGTTCAAGCACTAGTCGATGGTGAAGTCCAGACTGAAGTCTTTAATGTTCTATTATCAGACGGAACGGCTACCTCTGTAACTATTGATGTTCATGGCGCGGATGGTGTTCCTACTATTTCTACTGGTGTTGGTGCGGTAGTTGAAGACATTACCACCAGTGTCGGCGGTACGTTAACCGCGACGGACGATCAAAGTAATGCAATTTTGTTTGATGCCGGTGTTCAAAACGGTATTTACGGTGATTTAACGATTGATTCAAATGGTATTTGGAACTATCAATTAAATGCTAATGCTGACGCGCTTCAAGCTGGCGAACAGCAAAATGAAGTATTTACGGTGACGTTAGCAGATGGTTCAGCTACGTCGATTCAGATTAGCGTTACGGGTACGGACGACGCTCCGGTTATTTCTGCCGGCGTTGGCGTTGCGGTAGAGGGGGTAACACCAACTGCGACGGGCCAGTTGACCGCGACTGACTTAGACAATAGCGATTTAGTTTTTGTCGATGGTACGGTCGAAGGTACTTACGGTACATTAACTGTGGGTACGGACGGTACTTGGAGTTATTCATTAAATGCTAAGGCAGAAGCCCTTGGTGCAGGCGAAACTGATAACGATATTCTTACGGTGACTCTCAGTGATGGCTCAACTACTACAGTGAACATCACAGTGACAGGTACGGATGATGCGCCTGTCATCAGCACTGGTGTTGGTTTAGTCGTTGAAGACGTGACGCCAACGGTCAGTGGTAACTTAACAGCAACCGACGCAGACAACCCCAATCTTTTATTTGTTGATACAACCATCAATGGCACCTACGGTGATTTGACGATAGGGTCAAACGGCGCTTGGGACTATGCTTTAAATGCCAATGCACAAGCTTTAGGTGGTGGTGATTCTGAGACTGAGCTATTTACCGTTTCTCTAAGTGACGGCAGTACGACTACGATTCAAGTAACGGTACAAGGCACCGATGACATGCCTACCGTTTCAGTCGGGGTTGGTGCTGCTATTGAAAACGTAACAACGTCAGTATCAGGACAATTAACGGCTGTTGATATTGATAACCCAGCATTAGAGTTCAATTCTGGTGTACAGAATGGTTTATATGGTGATTTAACCGTTGATGCCAATGGAGTTTGGAACTATCAACTGAACGCGAACGCGGAAGCCCTGCAGGGCGGTGAACAGCAAACGGAAGTTTTCACTGTTAGTCTTAATGACGGTACGACAACTACCGTTCAAATCACGGTTACGGGCACCGATGACTTGCCAATCGTTACAACGGGTGTTGGCGCTGTGGTTGAAGATATTACACCAACGGTTACAGGTACATTGTCAGCTTCGGATGCAGATAACCCAGCGTTAGTATTCGTTGATACGACAGTAAATGGCACCTATGGGGATCTAACTATCGACTCTTCAGGTGCTTGGGATTACACATTAAATGCAAACGCACAGGCTCTTCAGGGCGGCGAAACGGGCAACGAAATTCTAACCGTTCAGTTGAGTGATGGTACAACGACTAACATTCAGATCACCATTACTGGCACTGACGATCTTCCAGTCATTACTGCTGGTGCTGGTGTCGCATTTGAAGATTCTCAGCCTAGTATTTCGGGTAACCTGTCGGCAACTGATGCAGATAACGCAGACCTTGCGTTTATTGATGCAACCCTGGTGGGATCAGAAGGTACGTTAACAATAGATCCGACTGGCGCATGGACATATAATTTAAACAGTGGTGCGCAAAGCTTGTCATTTGGAGAAGTGGTTACTGAAACATTTAACGTTTCGCTTAATGATGGAAGCGTTACACCAATTGTAATTACAGTAAACGGTGAAAATGATTTACCAGTAATAAGCTCGGCAACAACCTCAATTACTGAGGGAGTAGAGCTGAGCGCGGGCGGTCAATTAACTTACACAGATGTCGACAGTCTCGATGTTCATACTTTTGTAGCTGAAAATTTAGTTGGGACTTTAGGTAACTTATCAATCGACACTAATGGCAACTGGTTATTTACACCAGGCGCACAAATAGAATCGCTAGCAGCTGGTGAAGTGCAATCTGAAATCTTCACAGTATCTTTATCTGACGGTAGTCAATCTACGATTCAAATTGATGTTACTGGTACTGACAGTCTACCTGTGATTAGTTCAGGTGTGGGCGCTGTCGTTGAAAGTGTGACACCAAGTATTTCTGGAACATTAACAGCAACAGACGCAGACAATGCTGATCTCGCATTCTTAAATGCAACAGTAAACGGCGATTATGGCTTATTAACGATCAGCTCCAATGGTGCATGGAACTACGAGTTAGACGCAAGAGCCGATGCATTAGCAGCTGGCGAAACTCAAACAGAAGTTCTAACCGTTCAGTTGAATGACGGTTCGACGACAACAGTGACAATCGGAATTACTGGTTCAGATTCCGCACCAGTTATCTCAGCAGGAACAGGTGCATTAGTTGAAGATGTAGCAACGACAGTGACAGGTGTCCTAACAGCCACCGATGCGGATAACCCAGCATTAGCCTTTGTTGATGGTGTATACAACGGTGCTTATGGTGATGTGACGATTGATGCATCAGGTGCATGGACGTATACCGCCAATGCTGCACTGCAGACATTGGCAGCAGGTCAGTCGGTCACTGACGGTATTACCGTTAACTTGAATGATGGCAGTGTGGCACTGATTGAAGTGGCGCTAACGGGCACTAATGATGTGCCAGTGATTACGCCAGTACTCGAAACCTTCTTGGAAGGTGGCTTAGCAATTAACGGCAATATTGATGTCGTTGATGCCGATGTATTGGACGTGAATGCCTTTGTGCCAACGACGCTTAATGGCTCATACGGTATTTTAACCGTCGATGCGTTAGGTGGTTGGACATATACCCCAACGGCTGCCATTGAAGGATTAGCCGAAGGAGAGAACTTCACTGAGAACTTCATAGTGGCGCTGACCGATGGCACCACAGGTAACGTTCAAATTGACGTGACAGGTACCAATGATATTCCAGTCGTGACACCGGTTGTGGCAAGCATTGTCGAAGATGGCCTCAACATCACAGGCCAGGTAGATGTGGTTGATGCCGACTTACTGGATGTAAACGCCTTTGTTCCAACCACATTAAACGGGACTTACGGGGTACTCACAATTGATGCCTTAGGTAATTATGTCTATGCACCATCAGCGGCGATGCAAGGCCTTGCAGAAGGTGAAACCGCATCAGACTCCTTTGTGGTGGCATTAACCGATGGTACGACGGGTACAATCGACATCAACATAACAGGCACCAATGATTTACCTATTGTTACACCAGTTCTGACGACACTGACCGAGGGTGACTTGTCGGTAGGCGGCCAGGTCAATGTGACGGACTTGGACTTGCTAGACGTGAATGCTTTTGTACCAGCGAACCTCAATGGTACGTACGGTAATCTGACGATCGATGCAGCTGGTAACTATGTGTATACACCCACCTCATTTATTGAGACTTTGGCAGAAGGTCAAACTGCGACTGAACTATTTACTGTAGAGCTTACAGATGGCACTCAGTCAACTATTACGGTTGATTTAACCGGTACAAACGATGTTCCGGTTATAACGCCAGTTGTTGCATCAATGACCGAAGGTGGCTTAGGCGTAACTGGACAAGTAAGCGTTAATGATGCTGATTTAACAGATGTGAATGCGTTTGTTCCAGCAAGCTTAAATGGCACTTACGGTGACTTGACGATAGATGCACTAGGCAACTATGCCTATACACCGTCAGCAAACATCGAGACATTAACGGACGGAGAGTTAGCTTCAGATACCTTCACCGTTGCGTTGACCGATGGTACTCAATCTACGGTGACCATTAATTTAACAGGCACAGACACCGCACCAGTTATTTCAGCAGGTACAGGTGCACTAGTTGAAGATGTAGCAACAACAGTGACAGGTGTCCTAACAGCCACCGATGCGGATAACCCGGCATTAGCCTTTGTTGATGGTGTTTACAACGGTGCTTATGGTGATGTGACGATTGATGCATCAGGTGCATGGACGTATA
>NZ_CEYNSH010000010.1:83890-85389 GCF_982872775.1 Psychrosphaera sp.
TTACGGTTGATTTAACCGGTACAAACGATGTTCCGGTTATAACGCCAGTTGTTGCGGCATTGACCGAAGGTGAGCTGAGCTTGACCGGTCAAGTTAACGTAACGGATGCAGATCTAACCGACGTAAATAGCTTTGTTACTGCTAATTTAACAGGTACGTACGGCAACCTTACGATTGATGCGTTAGGTAATTATGTTTATACACCGACAGCGGCCATTGACTTATTAGCCGTTGGTCAAACAGAAACTGAACTATTTACCATTGAATTAGCCGACGGCACCCAGTCCACAATCACTATTAATTTGACGGGTACTGATACACTAGCAACGGTTTCAAGTTCAGCAGCCTCTGTAGTTGAAAATGTTACTCCTACGGTAACCGGCTTGTTAACAGCAACTGATCCTGACAGTACAGCACCAACATTCATCGCTGCGACAATTCCAGGTTTATACGGTGATTTGACTGTTGATGCTAGTGGTTTCTGGTCTTATGCAACAAACTCTGGCGCTGACGCTTTAGCGTTGGGAGCGACAGGTAATGATGCCTTTACGGTCAACCTATCAGATGGCTCAACAACAACTGTCAATGTTTCGGTTACTGGTACTGATGACGTGCCGGTGATATCGACAGGTAGCGGGACAATTCACGAGGATGCGTCCTCTGCAATAAGTGGTACCTTAACGGCCACTGACCCAGATAATCCAGGCCTTGCTTTTGAGGCTGGAACGACCGCTGGTTTGTTTGGAGACTTTACTATTGATAGCAACGGTAACTGGTCTTATAGCGTTAATGCGCTAGCAAACAATCTAAAAAGTGGAGACATTGGTAAAGAGGTTTTCCAGGTTCGTCTGAACGACGGCAGTATTACCCAAGTCGAAGTCGATGTAACAGGCGCTTATGACTTTAGTCTATTAGGTGGCGTATTTAGCCTGCTTGGCGCAACCGTTGATGGACTGGCGAGTATCACGACATCACTTCTTGGCGAAATAACAGATGCTCTGTTTACCGTTGCAGGGCAAGCAAATGACCCTGGTCCATTGTTATACGTTGCGACCGAAATTGATGGCGACTATGGACGTTTAATCATAGATGCGACGGGTGCCTACAACTTTATTGCTCGTTCTGCGGCAGACATTGCTGAAGGTACTGTAGTTCAACAGGTATTCACTCTTCCTATGAGCGACGGAACTTATACATCGTTGCAACTAGATATAACTGGTACAACAGGTTTACCTGTCATAAGTCAGGCAGTAGGTACCTTACAAGAAGATGTCCTACCTTCAATAACTGGTGAAATTGCCGTTGGCGGAAGTAGCTTAGCATCTGTCGGAACAGTGGTTTCTGGAACTTATGGTGACCTAACCATAGGTGCGAATAGCACTTATGATTTAACTCTAACAGCTGCAGCACAAGCACTGGGCGCTGGTGAGCGAGTTACTGAGACGTTTGACGTTCCTCTTGCTGATGGTAGTACTGTCGCATTGGTCGTGAATATATTA
>NZ_CEYNSH010000011.1:0-80188 GCF_982872775.1 Psychrosphaera sp.
TTGATTCAGAGCTTGTTTTCGATATCGATTTTGAATTTATATCCGATGTCGAATTTGGAACTGTTTCTGCGATTACATCACCGGCCGATACCAACGCAACAATGGCTACGAGAATGATACCACTGCCGATGATCGCGTCTCGATAGATGACGATATTACTGACGGTACAACGCAATACATTATGCAAAGAGCGGCACAGTGCCGCTTTAAGATCATTAATTTGATGTCTCATTTGGGCGAACTCCGTCTAAGCAATCTTCACGATCGCTTTGCCCGTATTGTTACCATCGAACAGTCCGGCCAAAGTGTTTGGCAGAGACTCGAAACCTTGGTATTCAGTCGTCTTAAATTCGATTTCATTGTTGGCAACCCACGGAGCGACGTGGTCAACCATTTCAGCCATACGGTGAGTAAAATCGCGGGCTAAAATGCCTTGGATAGTGGCACGCTTGTAGAGCATTTGGTGTAAAAAACGAGGTCCCATTTCTGGATTATCTAAGCCGCCGTCGTATTGAGATATTTGGCCACAAATCACCACACGCGCACGCAAATTCAAGCTATTCATGACGGCATCTGTGATCATGCCACCGACGTTGTCAAAGTAGACATCAACCCCACCTAGGTCTATTAACGTCTGGTGCAACTGAGCCGCATCATCAAAGTCTTTATAGTTTAAGGTGTGATTCGCTCCGAGCTTTTCTAACCATTGGCACTTTTCTTCGGAGCCCGCAATCGCGATGACACGACAACCTTGTTTGATGGCAAATTGTGTGACCAGTGAACCAACGGCTCCGGCCGCACCAGAGACCACGACAGTTTCTCCAGCTTTAGGTTTGCCTGCTTCGGTTAAGCCAAACCAAGCAGTGCGACCTGGCATTCCTAGAACACCCAGAGCGGTACGAACATCCGCTTTTGTCGGGTCTAGTTTTTGAATCTCACTGCCGTGAACTTGGGCGTGACTTTGCCAGCCTGTGTAGCCCACGACCCAATCTCCTTTAGAAAACTTAGGGTGATTAGATAAAATAACTTGTGCAACCACTGCCGCACCTTGCACAGTATTTAGTGGGTGAGGGCGTTCCCAACTCGGTTTTGCCGATTGCTGAATTCGCATATAGGGATCAACAGAGATGTATTTTGATTCGATAAAAACTTCGTTAGCCGCAAGGACAGGCGTCACTTCAAATGTTCGTAATTCGTAGTGTTCTTCACCAACACGTCCTTCTGGGCGCTTAGCGTAAATCCACTGTTGATGAGTAAAAGTTGTTGACGCATTTAAAGACTTCATAGTTAACCTCGCAGATGAATACGAGGTTATTATGTAGAATTGGGTGTTAACAAATAAGCAACAAATGGTCACTAACTGTTTCTGTTTTGGAATTGGTTGGTATAATCAACAAGCGTGGACATTTGTTAAGCCAAGAGCATTATCGAGGTATCCCTTTTTTATTGCGTGTTTAAAATTTACACAAATGAATAAAAATGTTGCATTTGGTAATAAGTTTCAGGGCTTAACAATGAGCAAATCTAATCAGTACTTTGGCTAAGAACTATGGGTAGGAAAAATGGATATTGATGATTTAAGCAAGTTTTTGGTCGTTGCACATTGTAATAATTTGCAACATGCCGCGAGTCAATTAAATCAAACGCCAGGTGCTTTATCTAAAGTCATCAAAAGGCTCGAGCTCAAATTGAATACTGAGTTGTTCGACCGGTCTGGGCGAAACATTATTCTCAACCAACAAGGTGAAAAGTTTAGGCAATATGCTGTCAACCTTGTCCATGAAGCAGAACAAGCCGTCAGTGAGTTCAGCGGTGCAACAAATACGACATTGGTAAAGTTAGCTGGCCCTTCAGTGTTGATGGCACACTATCTACCCATGTTGGTAAACACAATGAAAAGTGCAACTCCAGCAACAATGGAGCTTGAGTTTAACATGGATGTAGCGTGGGAAGGCAGGGCAATTAATCAGGTAAGTACAGGGCAAGCACACTTGGCGCTAGTGACATCTGTTGCGATTTTGCAGAATCAGCACAGTAGTGATTTTGGTCGTCTGCCAATCGGTGAGACCAGTTTTAAGGTCGTTGCTTCAGAGTCGCACCCGATTGTTAGTGCTTTTCCACATTTGACCGTCACGGTTGATGAGTTGCAACCATATGCGTTTGCTTGTCCGAGTGTCTCACCTTTTTGTGGTATCAAACGCGGCATTGGCTCTGATGGGTGGCGCGATGACAAGGTACCAAGGTCCATCGGTTTTCGGAGCAACGACTTTGGCTCGATGATGAGTCTCGTCAAGGCTGGATTGGCTTTGGCATATGTACCTGACTTTGTCGCAGAGCAACATAATCTGCAGGTTGTCACTGTGACTAATTGTGATTTTGTTTGTACCGAACAAATAGAGTTGGTATACAAGCCAAGCATCGCGTCAGGCTGGCTAAATCAAATAACAAGCCATTTTGTTCACGACTAATAATATTTACTTATCTAAAATCAGAAGCTTACGTAACCAAGTTTACAACCCTGTACCTCGGTAGTGACTTTGTAATGGCATAGTTGTAGTTCATTTGATAGGGTGTATTTTAGTTTCTTCTTACATACGAATGTATTTTTATTACATCTTTACGAGAATTAGCGACAGTAAAGAGACTCGCAACTAATAACAACGAAAATAAAAGTTTACTTATGCACTGGCGGAAAAAAATTCTTCATTCGTCCTTGTTGATGGCAAGTAAAAAAATTGCCTATGAGGATAATGGACCCTCGTTATTTCAAACTACTGCCGTGGTGACCTTGTTGCCGATGGCAATGTGCTCATTTGAAGTGGCTGCACAAAGTAATGAAATAATTGCGTTCAATATTCCTCAGCAACGAGCAGATATTTCGCTCACCGAGTTTGCTGAACAAGCCGATTTGACGTTGTTATTCTCTTTCGATGATGTACAGGACATTACGACAAATCCCTTAAAAGGACAGTACACGGTAACAGAAGCGATCGCTAAATTACTCGAAGGGACCGCTTTAGAAGTTAAGGTTGGTGACGGAAATCTGCTTTCTATAAAAAATAAGGACTTTGAAAAGGCAGATAAGATGTTTAAGAAAAACACAGTTTCAAGCGCCGTCATAGCTATTTTAGCATCAACAGTAGGTACTCAGGCTGCAGCAGAAGAACAGGCCGCGGCTCAAAAAGAGATTGAAACAATTAAAGTAACGGGCCTTCGTGGTAGTTTGGCCCGTGCAATGGACGTAAAACGCGACTCAGGTGGCGTTGTTGACTCAATTTCAGCAGAGGACATCGGTAAGTTTCCAGATACAAACCTAGCCGAATCATTACAACGAATCTCAGGTGTTTCCATTGACCGATCAGGTGGTGAAGGACAATTGATTACGGTTCGTGGTTTTGGTCCACAGTTCAATACGGTATTGGTCAATGGTCGACAAATCGCATCAGAGAACCAAAGCCGTGCATTTAGTTTTGACACTATCGCGGCTGAGCTCGTCAGTAGTTTAGACGTTCACAAAACCTCAACTGCGACAAAGCAATCAGGTGGTATTGGCTCTACCATTGACATTAATACCGCAAGACCGTTTGCGATTCGAGGATTTAAAGCCGCCGGTTCAATTAAAGCGGTTTACGACGAAAACAGCGAAGAGACGACTCCTCAAGTTTCTGGTTTGATCAGCAACACTTGGGATAACAACAAATTTGGTGCTTTGTTTGCACTTTCGCACTCATCGCGTGACACCAGACTTAATCAAGCTCAGATGGACGGTTGGCTAGAAAACGTTGGTGTACCAAACCCTGTAACTACGAGCGGTACGCCATATACTGGCAATGTTTTCTCACCGCGTAACTACGATCACAAAGTTACTTTTGAAGAACGAACCCGTACAAACAGTAATTTAGTCTTACAATATGCACCGTCAGATGATGTGACCATCACTGCTGATGTACTTTATTCAGACTTTGATGTGGAAACGAACGCGACTTCATACGGTCACTGGTTTACTGCACCAAATATTGAAGGCAGAGACGATGCTGGTAACTCGGTTAACCCGATTGTCGATGAAAACGGCACCGTTATCGACCTGTACCAAGAAGTGGGTTTGGCAACAGACATGCACGCTAAGAAGTTTGACCGTTTAACTGAATCAACTTCTGTCGGTATCAATGTTGATTGGGATGTATCTGAAAGCCTAAACCTGCAATTTGATTTGAGCTCATCGACAGCAGAACGCGATGCGAACAATGGTCGTGGCAACCAGTTGTCTTTAATTGGTTACGCTAACCGAGTTCGATTCCAAGTGACTGACGACATTCTGCCATTGGCAAGTATGTTCGCTTCAGCAAATCCAAATATTTATTCAGGTCAGCAAGAAATTGATGGTGTCGCTTACGATCCATCAGTGACTCCAGCTGGTGTTGATAATCATCTTAGTACCGACAATTCACGCGCACACGTTATGTTACGTCGTGGTTGGGCCGTTGAAAACACAGTAGACCAAGCGAGATTTGACGGTGTCTGGAGTAACGATGGTAACTCTTCACTAGTCGCAATTTCATTTGGTGCCATGTTGTCGCAAGAGTCAAAATTACTTGAGCGCTGGGATAACGAAGGCGTTGGTATCCACTGTACTTATTGTGGTTACCCAGATGTTCCAGTTATACCTGCTTCGTCTCAATACATTTTTGATGCGGGTAGCAGCTTCTTAAGCTCAGTGAGTGGTTCTGGATTGATGCCCACTCGCTGGTTAGCGCATGATGGTGAAGCGCACTTTGCATTCCTAGAGCAACAAAGCGGAGCTGACTTTGACGCCAAGCGCAGAGATAAGTCATTTGAAGTGACTGAAGATACCTTGTCTTTGTACGTAGAAGGTGAATTTGAGCACGAGTTAAATGACATGTTGTTATCAGCCACTGCTGGTCTTAGATATGAAAGTACTGACACAGAAGTCATGGGTACTGACTCGGCCGTAACTGGTCTCGTTATTCTTGATGAAACCGAGATGTTAGCAAGTTTTGGTGCGGCACAGCCTGTCAGTGCTAAAGCAGACTACTCAAAAGTCTTACCAAATCTAAATTTAAAACTTGATGTGAACGACGATGTTGTTGCGCGTTTGGGTTTCTCTCAAACCATGACTCGTCCTACGCTTGATAGTATGTCACCGGTGACCGTTATTACTACAACACGTCAGGGGGGTGATTTGACCTCGACCAGTGGTAACCCAGCACTAGATCCGTTTGAATCAACTAACTTTGACTTGTCTGTTGAGTGGTATTACGACCACGCAAGTTATGTGTCTGCGGGTTATTTTAGTAAAGACGTCGACAACTTCATTATCAACTCTCAAGAATCAAAAACCTTTGAGTTATCGGATGGTTCATTATTGACTGACCCGTCGACAGGCTCAGATACAAGTGCGCCAGATAGCGACGATGCCGTTGCTACCTTTACAAACACACTGCCAAACAATGGTGAGTCTGCCAAAGTAACGGGTTGGGAACTCGCCGCTCAACATACGCTTGAGAACGGTTTTGGTGTGATTGCTAACGCAACATTCACAGACAGTAATGCCGATCTGGACCCTTATGACATTAGTCAAACCTTTGCACTAACAGGTCTGAGTGACTCACTTAATTTAGTGGCATTCTATGAAGAAGGGCCACTGCAAGTGCGTGTCGCTTGGAACTGGCGTGATGAGTTTGTTCAATCTTTAACGCAAGGCGCAGGTAATGGCCCAACGATTGTTGAAGATTATGCTCAGTGGGATGTCAGCGGTAGCTACGATATTGACGAGAACTTATCGGTATTCTTTGAAGGCATTAACTTGACGGAAGAATACGTGCACAAGCGCGGTCGCTTTGATAATCACTTATTGCTTATCGAAGACAGTGGCCGTCGTTTGGCATTTGGTGTAAGAGGGAGCTGGTAAGCTCTGTATCTGACTGAATAAGTCAGACTTAATAAGTGACGGTGTTTTTGATCTTTCACCGTCACTTTATTTTCAATAGTGTTGGCGTGTTTTGTGGTTGGGCAGAGTACGCCAACACTTATTGGAAACAAGGAAGTCAGCAATGAAAATTGCATTTATTAAATAATGAGTAGTCAAATTATGAAGTCTTCTGACACCTTCTCAGATCTTAATACAAACAATACGTCGGGGGCTGCAGACAACTCCGTCAAAACCATCGTTATTCTCGGTGGCGGTAGTGCAGGCTGGATAACAGCCGGGACGATTGCAGCTCAACATGTTAATCAAAGCGACCCACATAGCGTAAAAGTTATTTTGGTTGAAGCGCCAAATATCGCACCCATAGGTGTCGGTGAGGGGACGTGGCCAACCATGCGTAATACGCTATTAAAAATGGGCATTAGCGAAACTGATTTTATTAGAGAATGTGACGCGAGCTTTAAACAAGGCGCAAAATTTGCCAAGTGGGTAACCGGTGAAGAGAATGATTTTTATTATCACCCACTCATGTTACCGCAAGGATTTACCAAAGGTGAGCTTTGCTCTCACTGGCACCAATCTCCAAAGGGGAAGTCATTTTCAAATGCAGTGTGTTTTCAAGAGGCAATTTGTGAACAAGACTTAGCACCCAAACACATCAGAACCTCAGAGTACGGTCATGTTGCAAACTACGCTTATCACCTCGATGCGGGAAAGTTCACGGTATTCCTGCAAAACCATTGCACCGAAAAGTTAGGTGTCATTCACAAACTCGCTAATATTGAACACATAGAATCAAAGGGCAACGGTGATATCGCCGCTTTAGTCAGTGACAGTGGCGAGCGCATCGCTGCCGATTTGTTTGTTGATTGTTCGGGCTTTCATTCCAAGCTTATCGACAAACATTATCAAATCGAATTTAAAGACTGTTCGGATATTTTGTTTATTGATAATGCGCTGGCGGTTCAAGTCCCTTATCAAGATGACAACGCCCCAATAGCCTCTCATACTATTTCAACGGGACAGCGCGCTGGTTGGATTTGGGATATTGGCTTACAACATCGTCGAGGTGTAGGCCACGTGTATTCAGAGCGTCACACGACTAAACAACAAGCAGAAGATGATTTGGCTCGTTATGTTGGACCACAAATTAACGATTTAAGTGTTCGTCATATTCCGATTAAAAGTGGTCATCGCAAAGTGTTTTGGCACAAAAACTGTGTTGCAGTTGGACTGTCAGCTGGATTTTTAGAGCCATTAGAAGCATCGGCATTAGTCCTTGTCGAACTGTCAGCACAAATGATCACAGAACAATTACCAGCAACGCGCAGCACGATGGATATTGTCGCTAAACGTTTCAACGACACATTTAGCTACCGTTGGGATAGGATCATCGACTTTTTAAAATTACATTACATCTTAACCAAACGGACCGAGCCATTTTGGCGAGATAATTGTGACCCTACAAGTATTCCTGAAAGTTTAACTGAGCTAATGTCACTTTGGCAGCACAGAGCGCCCGCAGACATAGACTTTACCAGCAACAATGAAGTGTTTCCCGCGGCCAGTTACCAATATGTCTTGTACGGCATGGGATTTAGGACTGACTTTACCCAAAGCCATCAAATAAAAAGCAGCGAAGTATTCGCACAGCAACAATTTGAACTGAACCAAAAGATGATTCAACAGGCGACACAGCAGTTGCCGACTAACCGTGATTTGATCAATAAGATCAGAACGTACGGTTTTAGTGCGATTTAAGGATAATAAAATGAATAATATGGTAGCCATTGATCAAGCTCTTCACAAAGAAACGGTCATCGACACAAATAAAATTGAGCAACACGGTAGTAATCTAAATTTGGTGCCGACAGTGGTTGGTGAGTTTGCCAGCTTGGCTTGTCATTACCCAATTGTCATCACTAAAAATGAAGAAACTGGCCAATTTGTCCCCGTTGCAATGTTAGGTTTCAATCAAGGTGAAAACTTGTTCTGGGATAAAGTACAGGAGCAATGGACTGGCTTGTACTTGCCACTTCAAATACAACGCCAACCGTTTTTTCTTGGTGCTGTTGAAGAAGCAGGTGAGGTAAAATCGGTGGTATGTATGAACACTGATAGTCCTGCTGTTGTAGAGGAAGGCTCAGAGTCAGGTCAAGTCACTCAACAAAAACGACTATTTACTGAAGATGGCCAAGAGACTGAGTTTTTTCATCAGTCTAAAGCAAGCCTGGCCCAATTACTTCAAGGTGAAAAGGAAACGGACGCATTTATTAAGCAGTTATTAGAGCTAGACCTGTTACAAACGTTGAGTCTTGAAATTACTTTTGAAGATAGCTCTACTCATAGTGTTAAGGGCTTGTATACCATAAATAAGAATAAGCTAATGAGCTTGAGTCAAGAGTCGGTATGGTCGCTTCATTCAAGTGGCTTTTTAGAAGCTATTCACACGCTTTCAACTTCACTAGGGCAAATATACCGTTTGGTGGATTTGAAGAATAAGCGTTTGGCGTCAGCGCCGAGTTCCTAAACCCGAGCAATACTTGAAAACATAAATGGGGCTCAACTATGGATAAAGTGTTGGAGAATGCGGCGGGTGCTCACGCGATTGTTAAGACTAAAAAAGTGTCTTTGACTGACAATGTTTCTTTGCTGCGGATCGGTAACGAACAAACACCTTTAATTGTTTTTCAAGACTTTATGCCTGACGCCAGTGAGCTTATTGAATATGCGTTAGAACAGCGATTTGTCGCTAACCCAAACGACTTTTACCCCGGGATAAGAGCGTCAGCACCCAATTCCTACAAAAATCGATTAGCCGAAATCGTAGGCCAAGTATTTCAACAGTTCGATGATGAAGAATTTTTTGCAGGATTAGGTGGGCAACAGGAATTGCAAGGTACAAAATCTCCTGTTCCTGATATAAATGTTACTCTATCAGCACTCTCTATTAATAATGTTGCCGAGCAAGATTTAAAACCGATTCAAATGCTGCCGCACTTTGACAGCACTCAACAGAATCAATGGGCAGTGGTGCATTATTTATGTAGTGAAGAACACGGCGGAACGTCATTCTATCGACACAAATCTACTGGGTTTGAACGCATATCTGAAAGTCGTTTATCTTTGTACGGACAAACGTTAAAGAAAGAGGCAATGGCTGAACAGCTACACCTAAACCCTAAGTACATCCGAGCTGACAATCAAGTTGAACACCGCCTGTTTGAGTCGATACATAGTATTAGCGCTAAATTTAATAAAGCAGTTTTGTATCCGAGTAATCTTTTGCACTCGGGTGATATTAACCCTGCATTAGGACTGAGTGAGGCACCGAATTCAGGTCGTTTCACCATAAGTAGTTTCATTTCCATTAATCAATAGGATCACTGGATGATAAATATTGGCTTAATCGGGTTTGGCTTCGCAGCTCAAACCTTTCATTTACCACTTATATTGGCAAATCAAGACTTAGCGATAACTGCGGTCAGTTCGAGCAATGAAAAAAAGGTCTTCGAAGTTTTATCTGACGTCGAGGTTTTTGCTAATGCAGAACAATTGATCGTCGAGTCGAGCGTAGATCTTGTTGTTATCACAGCGCCAAATGATGTTCACTTTTCATTGGCCAAATTGGCACTCGAGAACAACAAACACGTTGTTATAGAAAAACCGATGACCACCACAACAGAAGAGGCAATGGCCCTCATCGAGTTGGCCGAGCGCAAGAAGTTAAAACTCACTGTATTTCACAACCGTCGCTGGGATGGCGATTTCCTCACGATTAAATCACTTATCGATGAAAATAAAGTCGGAAAGGTTAAGGTATTTGAATCGCATTTTGATCGCTTCAGACCAGAAGTGAGAAACCGCTGGCGAGAACAACCTGGTGAAGGCACAGGAATTTGGTATGACTTAGGTCCGCATTTAGTGGATCAGGCTCTGCAGCTGTTTGGTTTGCCGAAAGCGGTGGTTGGTCAGTGTCTAGCGACAAGAGCTGGTTCTCAAGTCTGTGATTACTTTCACGTCACTTTAGGCTACGACGATAAACAAGTTATTTTGTGCTCAAGCCCTTTTCAAGCTGGTCGTAACATTCGTTTTCAATTGCAAGGCGAATCAGGCGCTTATATAAAGTATGGTCTTGATCCACAAGAACAACAGCTCAAGGATGGAGTCGAAGTCAACGGTCCTCAGTTTGGTCGTGAAAACGAGTCTGATTACGGCGTATTAACCTGCCAGGTCAATGACTTAACACCAGAGCCGGTAACAACCTCAGTGGGCGATTACGCCGCGTTTTACCGTGAGTTAGCATCAGCCATTTCTAATGATACGCCTGTCCCTGTGCCACCTCGAGAAATTGTCGATGTAATGCGTGTCTTATCATTAGCACAACAAAGCAGTGATGAAGGGCGCAAGCTCTCTTTTGAGTAACAAAATAGGTAAGAAAGGGTAACAAAAGCAGATAGTTAAAAAAACAGAGCAACAAAGTGTAAATTTTTATAGCGGAAAAGTGTTCGCTAGTCGTCTTAATCTATGACAAATATCAACTTATAAAAAATGACACTGGAAACATAGCGATTTTCGGTGCATAAAATAAAAAAATAATAATTAAAATATGAAAAAAGATGACGCGTTACATAAAGTGTATGTATCTGCACTGAATAGTATTACGCGTATAGTTTCACGCATCGTTCCTCCAAAGGAAATTGAAGATATAGTGCAAGAGACTTACGTGCGGATCTGTCAAGTTGAAAACAAAGACAAGATCAAACAACCGAGGTCGTTTTTGTATAAAACAGCCCGTAACTTGGCGTTAGATCACGTCAAACGCGCTGAGTCAAAATTAGTAGACTCGGCCACAGAAGAGCATGAACTGTTTGGCTCTGACTGGGATTGGGATGCGACGTTTCAAAAAGTCGCTAGCGATGAAGAGTTTGGTCAGTTTTGTGAAGCCGTTAGGTTATTACCAGTACAATGTCGTAAGGTATTTGTACTCAAAAAGGTTTACGGTTATTCACAGAAAGAAATATGTCAGCAGCTCGATTTGAGTGAAAGTACAGTGGAAAAGCACATTGCATTAGGCATAAAACGCTGTACTAAGTTTATGATGAACAAAAACCAAGAGCACCCCAATGAGCATTCGAGAGCTCGGGGAGTGAGATAAAATGACAAACAAAAGTAATGTGTATTCGATAGCGGATGAGCACCAGCGGCAAGAAGAGGCCATTTATGATCAAGCGAGCTTATGGATAGCCAAAATCGACCGCGAATTAACTGAAGCAGAGCAACGTGAATTCAGTGAGTGGTTAGCCGCCGACCCACAACATGTCAGTGTATTTTCTACGATGGCTTCACTATGGGATAATATGGACGCCTTAAACTTATTGGCCGATTTATTTCCTACCCAAAAACCGAATGCGCATCGTGCTGCCAAACAATCACAGAAACGACCACCGCAACGCGTAGGTTATTTAGCAACGGCGGCATCGGCGCTATTGTTGATGGTCGTTGGTTGGTTTGGTCAAAACCAACTCGACTGGCTGTCGCCAAACGAGACTGTGCTTACCTATCAAACGGAAGTGGGTGAGAGCAGTACGATAGTGCTAGAAGACAATTCAAAAGCATCTTTAAACACGGACAGTGTCCTGAATGTGACTTTCACGGATTCTTATCGCTTGTTAGAGCTGAAAAAAGGTGAGTTGTACATCGATGTTGCACACGATGTAAACCGACCGTTGAACGTCGTCGTGAATGACAAAGTATTTCAGGCACTTGGCACGGCGTTTAATGTTCAGGTTGATAAGGGCGAGGTCGAACTGATAGTTACAGATGGCAAGGTAGCAGTTGTCGATATTTCTGATAACAATAAAAAAGCGCAAACACTGAGTACATTTAATGTTCAGGATACGGCGGTAGAAAAAGGCCAGAAAGTCTCACTAAGCCAAACACAGCCAAGACCTAAAGTTGAAATATTAGGTCTGGTGGACATTAAAAAAGACCTGTCTTGGCGAACCGGAAATTTGATTTTCAAAGGTGAAACACTCGAACAAGCGATGGGTGAAGTGAGTCGTTATACCAAGGTTAAATTTAAATTTGCAGAGCGCTCTCTAAAAGATATAAAAATTGCAGGTCGATTCAAAACAGGTGATGTCGACGGTTTGGTTCAAGTACTAAACAATAACTTTAATATTGAGGCTACCCGAATTAACCATCAGCTTGTTTTGCTGCGTAAAAAGTCGTATCCAAGAGTATCGACACACTAAATCAACGAGCTCGAATAATAAATATAATAAAAACAAAAATTTAAAAAGGAACAAACATGTCAGAATTATCGGCGACGGCAGAAGGGCCTGAGCTAGAGGCTCAAACCTCTGAAAACTTAGGGTTTATCATATTAATTAGTATCGTGGCGACGATTGGTGGTTTTTTATTTGGCTTTGATAGTGGCGTAATAAACGGCACGGTCGATGGCTTAAAGTTGGCCTTTAACGCTGATGACATTGGTACAGGCTTTAATGTCGCGTCAATGTTGTTAGGTTGTGCGGTTGGTGCCTTTTTTGCTGGACGCTTGGCTGATGCTTATGGACGTCGAACGTTGTTAATGACTGCTGCGGTTTGTTTTATCGTCTCAGCGTGGGGCTCTGGTGCCGCTGAAAGCTCAATGTCTTTTATTATATTCAGAGTCATTGGTGGTTTGGCGGTTGGTGCAGCATCGGTGATGGCACCCGCTTACATCAGTGAAGTAGCTCCTGCACGTTATCGCGGTGCATTAGCAACCGCACAGCAAGTAGCTATTATTCTGGGGTTGTTTGCGGCTTTTATCAGTAATTATTTGTTGGCTATTTCAGCCGGGAGTTCTATCGAACCATTGTGGGCAGGAATGGAAGCATGGCGCTGGATGTTCTGGGTAGAACTCATTCCTGCCACTGTGTTTTTTATTGCTTTGTTTTTTATCCCAGAAAGCCCTCGATTTTTGGTAATCAAAGAAAAGTTTGAAAAAGCAGATGAAGTGCTCGACAAGCTTTATGGCACCGAAATCGCAATAACTAAAAGAAAAGCAATTGTAGATTCTTTGGCGACAGATCACAAACCTAGTTTAAAAGACCTGATTGATAAGTCAGCAAATAAAGTACGTCCTATTGTTTGGGTTGGTATTGGCCTGGCGGTATTTCAGCAGTTAGTTGGTATTAACGTGGTGTTTTATTACGGCGCGGTTTTATGGCAAGCCGTAGGCTTCTCAGAAGCAGATGCTTTATTAATCAACATTCTAAGTGCTGGCCTAAGCATTGCGGCATGTTTAATTACTATTTTCCTTATTGATAAAGTGGGTAGAAAGCCATTTTTGGTTTTGGGTTCAGCAGGTATGGCTATTAACTTATTGTTGATGGTTGTCGCATTTACTTCAGGTGAAATTGACAGTAATGGCAATTTAGAATTGTCTGACTCTATGGGGTTATTGGCTTTAATTGCGGCAAATGCATATGTGTTCTTCTTTAATATGTCATGGGGGCCTGTGATGTGGGTGATGTTAGGCGAAATGTTCCCTAATCAAATTCGCGGCTCAGGTTTGGCTGTCAGTGGCTTGGCTCAATGGAGTGCAAACTTTGCGATTACTATGTTATTCCCAATCATGTTAACGACAATCGGTTTAGCTGGTGCGTATGGCTTCTATGCCGTCTGTGCAGCGATATCAGTTTGGTTTGTAATTAAGTTTGTTCATGAGACCAAAGGCGTTGAACTTGAGCAGATGAAGGGTTAACAACCTAAATGTTAACAATGCTCAAGTAGCGACTGACTCGATTCAATTTTTAGGCAAGAAAAAGGCTCCTGATGGAGCCTTTTTATTAGCATTTACTTGAGAAGCTTGTTGGACTGAAAGTTAACTCAGATATAACCTGATCTAGCTTAGCTCTGTCATTTAGCCTAGCTACTTAACTCAGCCAGTTAACTCGGCCATTTAACTCAGTTATTCGATTTGACCTCGAATTTCTCCGCTTGCAAACGCTGGCGTGTGAACATTTACATAATGTCCGCCCGCTGCAAGTACAGCAAAGATATCAGCATCTATCATTAAGTCCGTTGGACTCATCCATAGGTCGACATCAGCTGTTGATTGAACTAATGCGGCAAGGACAGGGCCGTTTTCTCCAGCCATACCTGTATGAATATGTGCTGCTGTCGCATCACTAACTCCACGAGTATGTACCTTCATTTCTACGGCATAGTCGTCTGTGTTAACAAGTGCATAACCATCACCATCTGCCGAAGTAACGACAGCTGGCACTTCTTGGTCACCACTTAAATTAAAGGTCACTAACACGTAATTGTCGGTAAGGATTTGACCGCGAATTTCTCCGCTTTCAACCGCTGGTGTATGAACATTCACGTAATGACCACCAGACGCTAAGACTGCAAATGTTTCAGCATCAATCATCAGGTCAGCAGGGCTTTGCCATACATTGACGTCAGTTTCATTTTGAACAAGGCCAGCTAAAACATCGCCATTCTCACCGATACGCCCTGTGTGGATGTGTGCTGCAGTCGCTGTTTCAACGTTTTTCGTGACAACGGTCATTTCAACTGAGTAGTCCATGGTATTAACAATGGCATAACCATCGCCCATGCCTGTCGTTACGACTGCAGGCACTTCTTGTTCACCATCTAAATCGAACGTCACAAGAACGTTACCATCTGTTAAGATTTGGCCTCTCAACTCACCGCTTTCAACAGCTGGAGTGTGAACATTTACATAATGGCCGCCTGACGCTAGCACCGAGAATGTTTCAGCATCAATCATTAAGTCACTTGGTGTCATCCACATGTTTTCGTTATCAGTTGATTGCTCAAGCGCGACTAACACATCGCCGTTAAATCCGATTCGACCGGTGTGGATGTGTGCCATCGTGGCATCAGCGACTCCTTCTGTTAGTACTTTCAGGTCAACAGAATAGTCATTCATATTAACTAATGCATAACCATCACCTGAAGCTGCCGTTGTAACCGCAGGAACTTCTTGATCACCTGATAAATCAAAGGTTGCTACAACATAGTTATCTGTAACAATCTGCCCTCTTAATTCACCAGACTCAAATTCCGGTGTATGAACGTTGACGTAGTGACCACCACCTGCAAGTACAGCGAAGATATCTGCATCAATTGCTGTATCGGCAGGAGTCATCCAAACATTTTCGTCCATTGTTGACTGCTCTAGCGCAACTAATACGTCACCGTTCATGCCAATGTCGCCAGTGTGAATGTGCGCAGCTGTGGCGTCTTCAACACCAGAAGTAACAACTTTCATTTCGACACTGTAATCATCAGTGTTAATTAATGCATACCCATCACCCATCGCTGATGTTGTGACAGCTGGAACTTCTTGCTCACCCTGTAACTTAAAGGTGGCTAAAACGTAGTTATCAGTCAATATTTGACCTCGAAGCTCACCGCTTTCAACATCAGGTGTGTGGACGTTGACGTAATGGCCACCCGACAGCAGAACTTCAAGCGTTTCGCTATCAACCATTGTATCTTCTGGCGTCATCCAAGTATTCATGTCTTCGGTGTCTTGAACTAGGCCAACAAAAACGTCGCCGTTCGTTCCGATACGCCCCGTGTGAATGTGAGCTGCCGTAGCATTCTCGACATTCATGGTGACTGCGCGCAACACTAATTCACTTGAAGCGCTGTTGTAAGTTGCATAGCCATATCCCATGGCATCTGTACTAACCGCTGGTACTTCTTGAGAACCTGATAGCTTGAACGTGATGATGCTGGTATTGTCGTTTACGATTTGACCGCGAAGTTCGCCAGCTTCAAACGCTTCAGTATGAACGTTGATGTACCATTGGCCGGCGAATAAATCGGCTATTTGTGCATCGGTAACATCGGTTTCTACAATTTCATACGAACCATCAGATGCTTCCGTAAAGGCAAATGCGACGTCACCATTTTTGCCAATTGGACCTTGATGAATATGAGCTGCGGTAAAACCTTCGACTTCACTTACATCAAGTGTTGCACGAATTTGCATAAGGGTTTCGTCGACCTCTACCGTCGCTGTGGCCATTTGTTCGGAGCCACTCATTGGAACTTCTTGTTTGCCATTTATCATGACATCAAAGGATTCGGAAGCTTGGAAAGTAACTTGTGGGGGAGGGGTTGTGTCATCGTCATCGCTACTACTGCCGCAGGCAGTGAGCATAATCAGTGACGCTAATAACAGTATTCGTTTAATCATAGCGTGTTTCCTTTTTGGTTAGACAACAGGATATACAGCCCAACTATCCGTAAAAGTGTTCTACGAAAAGGGTAGGATAATAGATCGCTTTTTGGGGCGTCAGTTTTTCATTGCTATACAAATACTTAGTTAACTTGCTGAAAGTCATTAGAAAAACTTCTGGTTTTACCAGTAATGATTCTGGATAATTTAACTAATTTTATAATTGGGGATAGAAATGAACGCCGTTGTTTTTGCTGTTTTGTTGATGGTGGTATTGAGCCTAGTCAGAGTGAATATAGTTATTGCATTAATTATCAGTGCGTTAGCTGGTGGTTTGATGGGTGGATTATCAGTGCAAGAGTCAGTTGAGGTATTTACCAGCGGTTTAGGTGGCGGTGCAGAAATTGCACTTAACTACGCTATGTTAGGTGCATTTGCAGTCACAATTTCTAAATCTGGTATCACTGACGTTTTAGCTAAAAAGGTAATTGCTAAAATCACTCAGGTTCAAGACGGCTTGAATAATGTCGCTAATGAAGACGAATCGCTAGCGAGAGGAGGCTCTCGACTCCAATTAATCTGGGTAAAAGCAATTTTACTCAGTACAATGCTACTCGCAGCCGTCGCTTCACAAAATGTCGTACCCGTTCACATAGCTTTTATTCCTATTCTAATTCCACCTTTATTACATGTTATGGCGTCGTTGCGCTTAGATCGCCGAGCTGTCGCCTGTTTAATTACCTTTGGATTAACGGCGACCTACATGTTACTGCCGGTTGGCTTTGGCAAGATATTTTTGAATACAATTTTGCATCAAAACCTAGTGGATAACGGATTAGATGTGACGGTTTCTTCTCTGCCACTCGTTATGGCAATTCCGGTATTTGGGATGTTCTTAGGTCTTCTTTTTGCCTTGTTTGTCACGTATCGAAAAGGCCGAGACTATTCTTTACAAAAAATCTTGGAAGCGGAGTCAGAAGCGATTCATGTCAATGCATTTCATCTTTGGGTTGCGGCCGTGGCAGTGGTTGCCGCTCTGGCGACTCAGCTTTACACAAACTCCGTCATAGTTGGTTCACTTATCGGTTTAATTGTTTTTGTTGCTAGCGGAGTCATTAAAGCGAAAGAAAGCCAAGATGTATTTTCTAGAGGCGTAGTCATAATGGGTGTCTTTGGTTTTATTATGATTTCAGCGGCCGGTTTTGCAGAAGTACTCAAAGCAACCAATGCTATTGAGGGCTTGGTGAATTCGACAGTTGGTGTAATAGGTGAAAACAAAATCTTGGCTGCGGCATTAATGTTAACGACAGGATTGCTGATCACGATGGGAATTGGCTCGTCTTTCTCAACGATTCCAATCATTGCCTCAATTTATGTGCCACTCGCGTTGGGGTTTGGTTTCTCGCCTTTGGCAACCGCTGCACTTGTGGGAACGGCAGCGGCATTGGGGGATGCAGGTTCACCTGCGTCTGATTCTACTCTTGGGCCAACTTCTGGCTTAAATGTCGACGGTCAACACGATCATATTTGGGACACAGTCGTGCCAACATTTATGCACTTTAATTTACCACTAATTGCCTTTGGTATTTTAGCGTCACAAGTATTGTAATTGGGGTAAGATTGATTTTATCGCACTAAGGTATTGAAGAGCTGTTAACTAACTACAATACCTAAATAAATTGGCTTGATATCGCAACAGCGATAACTAGGGATATTGTGACAATCAAGGTGCGTTGAGCATGCGCCTTGATGATCTCCAAACTTGAGCCTAATGCTTTATCGAAGACTTCTTGAACTGCATCTTTCGACTTTAATCTTTGTTTGTAATTGGCGTTGAGTAACCCTTTAATTAAAGGCGTCAAGTGGACGGCTTTATTGTACTTTTTAACTAAGCGCAATTGCAGCTTACTCTCATAAAGGCCATTTAATGATGAGAGTTTGAATGGCATTCGATTATTAAACAGTGCATAGATGACTACGCCCAGCGAGTACCAATCGTGATCTTGGCACGACAGGCGCTGTTTTATTTTTTCTGGTGGAAAATAAACTAACCCAGAAATGTTATTCGGCGTTACTTCGTTAGGCTCCAACGCGTTGAGACCAAAGTCGGCAATGACGGCTCGACCAAACTTATCAATCATCACATTTTCAAGCGACACCGCGCCATGAAATACGCCTTGTTCTGAGGCGTAACCAATAGCATCGATAAGTTGTTGGACAAACCAATGTTTTTTCGCAGATGACAAAGCTTGATAACGAATGGCATTTTCGAGGCTGTCACCGTCGATCCACTCCATCACGACATATAACCGCTCATTTAAAATGAAAAAATCAATAGTTTTGATGATTGAGCGATGCTTGAGTGTTTTCGCTTTTTCCAATGCCACACTGATTTCATCAATACTCGATTTTTCATTTATAAAATCAATGGAAATTTCTTTTATGGCTACAGATAAGTCATCACTAAGTCGTTTGGCCAAATACACCAAACCAAACCGCCCTTGACCTTGTAGGCTATCAATTACATAGCCTCCATTGAGAGTCGTGTTCGAATCTAGCGCAGAAAACCCGTGTGCTGATGATGGCTGATTAGAGTCCATATTGATGAAAGTTACTCTTGTTAAGTCTTAAATTGTGTGCTGAAAAAAGACCCATTAGTCTATCAGGAAAACGCGATTTTCGTTACAAAATCAAAATGTTTTTTGAGAATACAGACATTGACGTTAATTTTTGTACGAAACTGTACCAAAAAGTTACATAAAAATGACAATTAGTTGTAGGAAAATGGCGTAAATTTAGTTAAATTTAACCATCTTTTCGATTAACATGTGATCGAACAAGGACGTTGGAAAAATAAGAATTAAAAAAGCTGTGCGATCCTTTCTATTAGTGCTCTATCTTATTAGTAGTTTTACCTATGCTACTGACTGGCAACAACAGGAATTTTCTGTTGAGGCTTCTCTCGCTCAAAATTCCACAGATTTCTACCAATCATCCATAAAAAGCACTGTTTTAGGGTCTCATTTAGATACGGTTCAATTGTTTGAAGGGATGGGCTTACGAGCAAATATCGACCTCAAACATCAAATTTTTAATACTGACTTTGATTCAGATAGAGAGTCGTTTACTAGTTTTGGCGGCAGTCTTGAATCAAGACTGTTCTTATCTGACATTTCTAACGTTGATTTTTCTTTAGCTAAGTCAAAAACCGCCGATGTACTTGGAATTAAAGACGCACGATTCCAGAACTCTTCCTCACCGTTGATGGAAATTGAAAAATCAAATGCAGCGCTGTCCTGGCAATTGGGTTCAGTCGAAAAGCTCAGAAGTTTGCGAATCGGTGTTTCATATTCAGATGAGGCGCAGTACGAATTGAATTCAACATCACTCTTTAGAAATGATAAGCGAGCGAGCATATCAGGCAAATTTACTAATAGAGTTTCAGAAGACACGAGCTTTGTAGCTAGCGTTAATCATACCGACAATGAGATTGTTTTTGCCGCATCTCAATCAACTCCGCAAATTACCGGGGCATTATTGGGTTTTTATACTAACTACTTTGGTAACAGTGCACTGGAAGTATTAATTGGTGTTAGTAACCGCAAGGCTTTTGATAACGATGACGGTGCTGATGTCCTTTCATGGCAAATCAATAACCAAATTGATCTGACGGATAACAGTAATTTTGAATTATCGACAAAACGAGAGTTAACTGGTTCTCCTGATCCAGAGTTTACCGATGCGACCCTATCTGATTTTAGCGCACTGATGACTTGGCAGTTAAGTGAAAACTGGCGTTGGAACAGTCAGTTGACGGCATCTAAATTAGAGTTTTCAAACGGTACTTCTGCACAGAGTCTAGACCTACTCAACTCTGTAAATTGGCGATTTAATGATTATTTATCAGTATCGGGTTTTGTTTTAATTCAAGATTACGAGGGTGACAAACAAGCGTTTAATCATTCGGGCAATAATGTTGGTTTGAGTGTTTTTTGGGAGTTACTGTAATGAAATTGCTATCGAATAACGGTGTAAAATTACCAAGCTCCTTAATTCTCGGTGCTGTATTAGCTTTGGTAAGCCTTTGCTTTGTCTTTACCTCAAGTGCTTTGGCAACCAGCCCTGAGTATCAACTAGGGCCAGGCGATGAAATAGAAATTTTTGTCTTTCAAGAACCCGAGCTCAACGTAAAAGCCAAAATTAGCCAAGCAGGTAACATTAATTTACCGCTTATTGGTCAAGTTAATCTGGAAGGCTTGAACTCTGATGAAGCCAAACAAAAAGTAGAGACGCTGTATAAAGACGGTTATTTGGTCAACCCATACGTCACTTTAACTGTACGACAGTACCGACCGTTTTTTATTCACGGTGAAGTCAAAAGTCCTGGTAGTTACAAATACCAAGCCGAACTCACCATTGAGCAAGCAATTGCGTTATCAGGAGGTCTAAAGGATAGGGCCTCAAAGTCAAACTGGATAGTGTGGCGTGGTTACCCGCAAAAGTCTTTTACGGCGAACAAATCGACCATCGTCATGCCAGGTGATGTTATTAAAATAGAAAAGAGCTTTTTTTGATTATGGAAGATCATAACAGGCACATTATTCATCACGATGACGCCATCGACATTGGCGAAATGGCCTCTATTATTTGGGGCCGAAAGTGGTTTATTGCGCTGTTTGTATTGCTATCAATTGCATTAACATACAATTATCTACTGAAGGTCCCTGATCGTTACACGGCTTCGACCATGATTATGATCAAGGAAACCAAAAATAGTAACGACACATTACAGAATATTCTAAGTGGTGGATTAACGTCAGTTGAAAACACTGAGACCGAACTAGAACTTTTAAAAAGCCGCCGGTTTGCTGGCCAGATCGTTGATAACCTAAACCTTATTCACAATGTTCATTACCAATTACAGTCGGGGTACGAGCCATATATTCACTCCGAACAATTACTGGTAAAAAACCGCTCATTTGCTATCGATAAGTTGACCAAACATATCAAGGTTGTGAAAAAAGCCGGAACTAATTTGGTGAAAGTCAGCTATGAGTCGCACTCAGCGAGTCATTCTGCAACGGTGGCAAATGAAATCGCCAATACCTTTATCAATTTTAAAGAAGAATTGATGGAGCACAAAAATAAAGACAAGGCTGCTTTTCTCGAATCAAAACTATCAGGCGTTAAAGCTAACTTAGTTGATGCAGAAAGAAAAATTACCGCACACCAAAATGAACATGGTTTTTTGGATATAAAAAGTGCGATCGCCGTGGAAGAAGCCAAACTGGCAAAGTTAACTAAAGAAAAGTACGACAAAGAGCGTTTAGTTGAGCAGCAAAAAGTTCTTAAAGCACAAATCATAAAATATAAATCTTCGCCCGAAGAGCTTTTCAGTATCCCAGACGTGGCAGCCTCACAGGCTCTAAGTCGCAGTAAAAACAAACTGCAAGCCAGTGTCGAAGCCTTCAATCAAATTAAATTGCGTTATGGCTACAAGCACCCGGCCTATAAAAAAGCTCAATTACTTTTTGAAGATTCGCGTTCAGAAGTGACCAATGAACTTGAAAGTCACCTCAAGCTAGTTGATAAAAAAATGCAATTGGAAAAGTCTAATTTGACGGCTATTACAAAAGGCATGGCTGATGCGAATAAACGACTTCAAGACTTAGGGGTAATCGAATTCGAGTATCAAAAGTTGCGACGTGAGTTTGAAGCGAATTTAGAACTATACGAAAACTTAATGAAGCGCCTAAAAGAGTCTGAAATGATGAGGGACTTGGCCAATGCCTCAAATATTTTAGTACTTGAAAAAGCCGAAGTGCCTTCATCGCCTAATAGCAAAAAAGAAATACTAATATACGGTTTAGCCATGATGGGCAGTGGTTTACTTGCGGCACTGATCATTCTCATCGAAGCGCTGTTGGCAAGTAAGGTCATTCAATTTAGAAAAGTGGCTAAAATATACGGAACTAAAATTGTTGGCGTTGTGCCAAAAATAAAAATCCGAAGGGGCAAAAAGAAGCCTCTTACGTCGGTCGATAGTAAAAAACACATGAACTTTTTAGAGGCTATTCGCTCAGCCCGCACAAATATTTTATTAGATCCTAAGCTCAGCCGACAAAAAGTGATAGCGGTTACTTCAATTAGTCCAAATGATGGTAAGTCGAGTTTATCCATTCAAATAGCCCGAAGTTTTGGTGAACTAGAAAAAACTATTTTGGTGGATGCCGACTTGCGTTTCCCTTCCATTGGCGATGCGTTGGAAATTAATAAAAACATTCCTGGTTTAACTAATTTAATTTCGAGACAAAACAAACTCAGTGAGACTATTTTTAAGAGCAAAGAAAATAAGTTCCATGTATTAACGGCGGGCTTCCAATCTAAAAATCCACTCTTGTTCTTGTCGCAACCACGCCTCAAGAAGATCATTGAAACACTTAAAAATAACTACAGCCGAGTTGTCGTCGAATGTCCGCCAATAATGTCGGTTAGTGATGCATTTGTTATTTCAAAACACGTCGACAGTATTTATTTAGTTGTCGATGTAGAAAAGACCAGTAAAGGCGAACTCGCGAATGCTTTAGAAGAGATTGCCCAAGCTAACATCAAGGTGGGCGGTTTGATTCTCAATAAAGTGAAAAAGACAGAGAAGTATTATGGTGGCGCATATTCTCAGTACCTCAAGCCTAACTTCCATCACAGCTCTACTGTTTATTCAGAGGGCCCCCACTAAGCTAATCTAATACAGTGAAAACAAGTTGTTAGAATTGTATTGAATGAATTTCTATTTGCCAGATACCGACTATGCTTAAATTGTCGAGTAAGGTTCTATCGGTATCTTAAATAGGAGTATGAGTGGTCAAAACGTTTTTCTTAAATACCTTCGCTTTTCTTATTCTAGGTATTTTATCAACCAATGTAGCGGCAAATCAGAAAGTCCGATTGCAACTGAAGTGGAAGCACCAATTTCAATTTGCCGGCTACTATATGGCGCTGGAAAATGGTCATTTTGCTAACGCTGGTTTTGATGTCGAGATCCTTGAACGCGACCCTTCAACGTCTCCTGTTGAGGATGTCTTAGCCGGACGAGCTGAATTTGGTGTCGCTGATTCCAGTATAGTTCTGCAACGCTTACGTGGTAAACCCGTCGTTATTGCATCAACTATTTTTCAAAGTAGCCCTTTAGTCCTGATGAGTTTGGCAAGTAGTGGTATTGAGAGCCCCTATGATCTAAGAGATAAGCGTATTATGTTTCAACGCAACGTTGATGATGCTGCCATTCAAGCCATGCTACAACTTTTTGATATTGATCCTTATAGTTATACTTTTATACCGCATAATTTCGATAATTGGGCCCTTGCAAAGGGTGACACAGACGCAATGTCTGCTTATTTGACAAATCAACCACATTTGTATGATGACCAAGGCTACGACTATACGATTCTGGACCCTGGTAATTATGGCATCGATTTTTATGGCGATTTGCTTTTTACTACGCAGCATTTGGCAGAAACGAGCCCTGCCTTGGTTCGACGATTTGTTAAGGCTGTTCATCAAGGTTGGAAAGATGCACTGTCCGATCCTGATCGTGCCATAAAAGTTATTATCGAAAAATATAATAGTAAATTGTTAGCAAGCCAATTAAAGAAGGAAGCGGCAAGTACCGCGAGGGCCATAAAAAGCAACTACGTAGCGATAGGCAGTATTTTACCCCAACGCTTTAACCGAATTGCTGAGACTTACAAAAGCCTTGGAATGGCAAATAACTCACGAAATATAGAGGGCTTGTTTTTACACGATTACGAACTGACAAAGTTTCCTATTTCCAAACATACCCTTGTTTTCATCGCCGTCGCATTTTTTGTGATGGTGGTTTATTTGGTTAACCAAGTTGTTTTTAATCGCAAACTAAAGGGTTTAGTCGCCAAAAAGACCGAGGCAATTAAGGAAGCAAATGACTTTTTGGTTCACAACGTCGAAATATTAGAAGAACAAAATGAACAACTGATGTTAGCCAAACAACAGGCGGACGTAGCCAATGAAGCTAAGTCAGAGTTTTTAGCAAACATGAGCCATGAAATCCGAACGCCAATGAATGGTGTCATTGGGATGTTACAACTACTAGCGGTAGAAAAAGATCAGGAAAAGGCTAGTGACCTTGTTCAGCACGCGCTGTCGTCAAGTGAAAAACTGATGGTGATCCTTAACGATATATTGGATTTTTCTAAAATCGAAGCGGGCAAGCTGAATATAGAGCCTATTTCATTTTCAATTCATGAGCTTGCTAACGAGCTGTATCGAGAATTTAAACCACAGGCTACTGAGAAAAGTATTGAATTGATTATCAAAACTGACGACATTGCCCAGGAGTATTGGAAAGGTGATCCGGTTAGAATCAAACAGATTTTATTAAACCTTGTTTCGAATGGAATTAAGTTTACCGAAAAGGGGGTTGTCGAGGTCAAGTTTTGGTCAATTGATAGTGACGAAAAGAAGCTGTGTTTTAGTGTTAAGGACACAGGTATTGGTATGTCCAATGAGATGCACGATAAGTTATACGAGCGGTTTGAACAGGCCGATAGTACATCTACTCGACAGTATGGAGGAACAGGGTTAGGGCTATCCATTTGTTACAGTCTAATTAAACTAATGAAAGGTGATATCAGAATGCAAAGTACATCTGGTATTGGATCAACTTTTTATGTGGAATTACCATTACACACTTCAGATCAAGTAAGTTGTGAAAAGTCAGCCAATTACATGAATGAAGAAGATTTGCACCCAGCTCTAGACGGTAAATATATTGTTGTTGCGGAAGACAATAAAGTGAACCAAATATTGATTAAAGCCATACTGGATAAGACGGGGTGTTGTTATGATTTAGTAGAGAATGGTCAAGAGGCAATAGATATCGTGCTGAAGCGCTCGCCAGACTTGGTGCTGATGGATATCCAAATGCCAACGCTAGATGGTGTAGAAGCATGTAGTATACTGAAAGAACAAATGGCCAAGCTGCCGATAATTGCACTAACTGCAAATGTGATGGAGCATGATGTTGAAAAGTATAAAGAAGTTGGCTTCGATGCTCATATCGCCAAGCCTATCGACCTAAAAGCCTTATACGATACCCTAATCAAATTTACTTAAAAGTAACGCTATTCGGGAATTTATCAGACAACAAGCGCCTTGGCCTTGAAAAGCCTGTCAATAGCCCATAAGAACACTCTAATATGTCACTGGTAACGTGCCGGTCAAAAAAAATACGGGAAGAGGGATTTATGACGAAGGTTAAGGTATTTTTAGATATAAAAAAGGCGTCTATTCTAAAGTCGCTCAACCCCATTTTTAGCTCGTCTGACGTAAATGTAGAATATGCGCCTGAAGGGATAGACGGCTTACTATATCTTCAAGAAACTCACGCTGATATCGCATTAATAGAAACTGCCCAGTTTAGCGCTGCGGATTTAGCTAGACTAAAAGAGGCTAACCAAAATAGCGACACTGAAATCATCTTCTTGAGTGACGGTAAACCAAGTGCTCATATCGATCAAGCGATGATGAATGGGGTTTCTTATCACTTTCGTTCACCATTTGACTTTAGTGTTATTAATGACACGTTACTTGAATTAGTGGATGAATTAACGTCAGAAAGAGAAAAGAAAGCTCCATCAAAGTCCTCAAGCCTTGACCAATTTGGTTTGTTACTTGGTTCCTCTAAGCCTATGAGACACCTTTACCGAACAATCAGAAAGGTGGCGGCGACAGACGCAAATGTATTTGTAGTAGGTGAAAGCGGCACTGGTAAAGAGCTGGTGGCCAACACTATCCATTTAGTTAGCGAGCGCAGCGAAAAGCCTTTTATCGCGGTAAACTGCGGTGCGCTAAGTCCAGAGCTTGTCGAAAGCGAATTATTCGGCCATATAAAAGGGGCGTTCACTGGAGCGACTCGAGACCATCGTGGTGTATTCGAACAAGCGAGCGGTGGAACCCTGTTTTTAGATGAAATCACTGAAATGCCACTCGAGCATCAAGTCAAGTTATTAAGAGTATTAGAAACCGGTGAGTATCGCGCAGTAGGTTCCGATAAGAGTGTACGATGTGATGTGAGAGTTGTGGCTGCAACAAATCGAAGTGTTGATGAAGCAATCGAAACCCACATAAGAGAAGACTTGTATTACCGACTTGCTCAATTTCCTATCAACCTGCCACCCTTACACCAACGAGGTGATGACATCATTGGGTTAGCGCAACATTTTTTGGCGTATAGAAACATGGAAAACAAGAGCGCGAAACATTTTAGCAATGAAACACTTGATGCCCTAAAAAATCACAATTGGCCTGGTAATGTACGAGAACTAAAGCACGTTATAGAAAGGGCGTTCATTTTAGCGGAAGATGAAATATCTCCAGAGCATATTGTTTTTGATGATGTGACGAGCTCAGAAGAGGACGCTCACGCAGAAGGTATCCCCGTTGATGTTCCGCTCGAAACCATTGAGCAAATTGTTATTGAGAAAAACCTAGAGAACAATCAAGGCAATAAGTCTGAAACTGCAGAAAAACTCGGTATTAGTGTTAAAACCTTGTATAACAAGCTCGATAAGTATACCGAAGAATAATAAAAATACTCACCTAGCACTACTCAAGGTCGGTAGGTGAGACATTCATCATAGCCAAAAACTCATCACTATTGATTGCATAAGGGTCAAAGTGAGGGTTGGCCGACAGTTGATGTTTGTTCAATTTAATACTGACGGACTGTGACTTCCAACTTATCTTGTCAATGGCCTGCCACTTAACAACGGCTAGATTGTTGTGTAGCAGTTCAGCTTCGATATCAACGACAAAATAAGGAATAGACCACCGTCGGGTGTTGGTAATAATATCTGCGAAACCATGCTGAGATTCATCTGCTGCAGTACATGAATATCGTGTAACCTCATTTACTGAGCGCAAATCAATGTCTGCCTCTATTGTTTCACTATCTGTTTGCTGGTCGTCATTGATTGAGCCTTTTAACATCATTGGATCTGAGCTTATCCCCCAAAGATCAGTGCCCATCCAGTAGTATCCATAACCATAGTGTTGGTACAGTTTGGCTTCGAAATGCCTTGAAACGGTTTCGTGTTCTTCGACGCCAGGGCTAGATTTTACCTGCTCCTGAGTGATGGATAAGAACACTTGCTTGTTCTCAACATTAATGTAGTAAACTGACACGGGCGAGATCAATACCCGTTGGCTCAATGGGTTCCACCTTTGTGGATCGATAACAAAGTAGCGGATTGCACCGTTTTTCTCAGAGAATAATAAGTCACTGACGATGCCCAACTCACCGTCTATAGCCACGACTTTATGGCCAATTATGCTTTTTAAACTGATAAACATATTTGCTCCTTTGTTTAGATAAAGCTCAACTGTACGCCAAGTCCAAGGCGCTGTTGATGCTGGTTGTATTCGATTAGTGAATCTCCATAACCATTAAAGTATTGAACCAAAACACCGTACTTTTTAGAAAACTGATAATTTAAGTTTAGTTCTATTGCCCCGCGGTTTTGATCAAAATCTAAATTATTTCGCCACACTGCATACCACTTAAATTCTTTGTGCTCATAGCCGTATTCAAACTCAAAATTACCCAAATAATCGGTAATGTCTGGGTTGTCGTCGCCGGTTGGATCAAGCTCACTGTCTTTCTCATTTTCAGGAATTCGCGCCCAAACCTTTAGTGAATAGTAACTGGTTTCATCATTAAGAATAGCTTGCGCAAATAAACGATTCCAGCTCCTCGAATTAAACATATCTTGACCATTAGATTGATGATTAAAACCAAAGCGAAGCTCGTTTACTTGAAAGCTCCATAAATTAATTTCATCCCGGATGCTATAGAAAACCTCAGGTTCATAATCTGTTTCACGAAATGGTTTGGACGCATCAGAATTGTATACTTGCCAGAAAGAAACCGTCGTTAAAGCCGCGTATAGTCCAGTACCTTGCTCATCACTAAAGATCGGCATTTTGATACTTAATTGAAATTTTGCTTCAAAGTTATCAACGTTTTCTTCCGTTAAACCATTCACATTGGTCACACTTGGGTTAGTGACATAGGTGACTGGCAATAGGTAGTTTCTGTTGTGTTGCAATAAGGTGAAAGGGTTACTGATAACACGAGTTTCTAGTTTGTCTTTTTGAGCGAGCACAGGAGTTTTGCCATTTGTCAGTGCTTCTGCATAGGCAGTTTGATCAAAACAAAGGCTAAAAACCAACGGTAACCAACAGGCCATTTTTTTAAACACGATAATACTTCTCCTTGTGTTGCGTAATGTGAATTAATGAATTACTGATGACAACAATACATTTAAAGATGATGGTTTGATAGAAACCTTAACGGAATCACAAGCATAAGTTTCACCGTCAATAACATAACCCACTTCAGACTCCGCTTGAATATGAATCTTTTGGGCTGTTCTGGTTTTTATTGCTTCGTTTACATCACTAGAAAATCCGGCCGCTAATAAACTGGCCACATCAACGACTTTTTCTATCGGGTTTTCCGTTGGTTCTAACCAGGTAATATTAAGGAGCCCATCGGTATAGTCTGGTTCACCTTCTCCCTGGGCTAGAAGGGTCGTTAAAGGTGCAGCATTGGCAATGGCCATACTCGATGTATGTATAGACTGAGCAGGCTCGTCGTCAAACTGGACCATTAATGTCATGGGGGCGTTTTCATGTAAGGCTTGCCAAAACCCATGTAAATAAGCAAATTGGCCGAGTTTATTTTTGGCACTGCGGTCTGCTTTTTTTATCATTTGCTCTTCTATTCCTAATGCTGCTACAAGTAACATTGTCTTGTTGTTACAAACAGCGGTATCGATTGGTGTTACTTTACCCTCTAAAATGTGCTCAAGGGCGGTATCAACCGGAATAAGCTTGCTTTCTACTCCATATAGACTGTGAGCTAGCGCGTTGGCTGTGCCCATGGGTAAAATACCAAACTTTATGTCCGTCCCAACGAGGACAGAGGCGACTTCAGCCAATGTACCATCACCTCCAGCCGCAATAACGACGCTTGCCCCGGCGTTTTTGGCTTGTTCTGCTAATTCTTGGGCATTTGTTTCAGGTGTGGTCTCAACGACTTGAAGATTAAACTGTTCACCTAAGCGATTTTCAACTTCCGCTCGGTGTTTTGGCCATTTTCCTTTACCAGAAACTGGGTTTCCAATTACCCAAGCTGGGCTGAATAGTTTAATGATTCCCTCTTCTCGATATTTTATTAGTCGCTTTAACTGGCTCTTGTTTAAACCAGCTTGACTTCGAATATCGGTTATACTTTCGAGCACCTCTCTTGGACTTAGATCCGGATGTTTTGCTAATAAGTATGCCGCAACACAGAACAATGAACGACCCCGTCCCAACGCGCAATGCACCAGCACTGGTTTGCCCTGAGAACGTTTAGAGTCCATCCAATTTAGTGCTTGTCGCAATTGGGTTTTGGTTGGGCTTTGGTGATCCAAAATCGGAATATTGAGATAATCAATGTCCATGAAATGACTACTCCAATCTAAAGCATCAAACTCACAAGTAACATCTAATACTGCTCCTATATTTTGATCGTCCAGAGTGAGTGCTTCATCGGCACTTAATCGACTCGCCAAATAAATATCATCTTTAATATGATGGACAAAATGTCGGTTTGATTTTGAGTCTTTCGCCTTTTCAATTTTGTTGTACAACTGAACGCCAAACATAAAAGGGAAGAACAAAACCCTGATAATAGAGGGGATAGAACCATCGGAGCGCTTTCTGAATATTTTGGGCTGTTTGGTGAGGTATGCGATAAAGACTAAAAACAAAGACAGTCCAATCCAGCACAACAAAACAGCAGCAACAACACTGTTTACCATGGTTGCTAATGCGATTAATAACAAGCTAACTAACCCATAAATGTACTCTACGTACATAGTTTCTCCTTGATGATTCTCGTTTGGACCTACTTAACTAAGCCAAAACTGTGCCGGACTGATAAGTTACTGATAAGTATGGATTAGCTTTGTAGAAAAGCGAATTTTTTGAAGTGAAATCTATTTAGGCTGTAATTTTTACAGGACAAGGGTGTTATTACTTCATAATGGGAGCCGGTCTGTGTATCAAAAATAAGACTTAGATTTTATAAGTTAATGACTTGTTTGATCTTTTATATCGATAAATAGGTTGGCACAGAGTTGGCTTAGTCATATCTAAATAAAAGAGTAAGTAAGTCAAAGTAGTAAAGCCGAGGTGCATACAATGAATAGTTTGAAAAATTCATTGTCTCTTCAATTCAATGAGGCAAGCGAATTTTATTACCAGCTCGCCACGTTTGTGAGTGACCTGACAGTAAAACATGCCTTATTAAAAGTTGCAGATGTTTTTAAAACTCTACGCAATAGAGCTAACCAAGTTCCGGTATCTTCAGAGGGGCAAAGCTGGATTAGTGAACTATCCTTCGAGTGGGATAGTAAATTTGAACAGTTACAAGCGGGGAATCCCGCGCAACCACACTTGTCGTTACTAGAGCAACGCCTCCAAATTGAAAAGCGCAATATGCAGCTGTTACAGCAAGCATCAGGTCAAGCTGAACAAAAGGAAGTAAAGCGCTGGTTGGCTGACATCACTGCAATTTATATCGACGCTCTTGATACATTGACGTCATGCTCACAAAAAAAGGAACTGAGTTGTAATGAACAATAATCCATTAAATGAAAACAATACTGCCGATGTTCCTGATATAGAAAGAAAGGTTGAAAAGGTTCTTCATCCTTTTCAACGATTTATTCACGATCAAACAACCAGTAGTAAGATGCTATTTTTGTTCACTATTTTAGCTTTGTTGATTGCCAACTTAGGAGGTTCAAATACGCTGGTAGATTTCTTTCATACTTATGTTGGTTTTGCCATTAATGACACTCTTTATCAGATGAGCCTTCTTCACTGGATAAACGATGGTTTAATGGCTTTGTTTTTCTTGTTATTGGGTATGGAGATTAAAAGAGAGGTATTAGTCGGCGAGCTCAGTAAGCCGGGAAATCTGACACCTGTATTGGCAGCCGCTGGTGCAGGAATGGTATTTCCAGCACTGATTTTTTACGCCTTTAATGCAGGGACACCATTTGAAGCAGGTTGGGGAATACCCATGGCGACAGATACCGCATTTGCTGTTGGTGTTCTTGCTCTTCTCGGTGGCCGTGTACCTATTGCGGCATTTTCATTTCTTACTGGATTGGCGATTATTGACGATATCGGTGCTATTTTAGTTATCGCCTTCTTTTACACCGAAACCTTAAACTTTTACGCACTGGGCTTTACCGCGTTATTTACCGGCTTGATGTTGTTATTGAACATATTAGGTATTAGACGACCGTTTCTTTATTTTTTGGTCGGGATTTGTTTGTGGTTGGCCGTATTGAGTTCGGGTATTCACGCGACGATTGCAGGTATTTTAATAGCGCTAACCATTCCTGCTAGACCCAAAACCCAACCAGTGATCCTATCAGAGCGACTCTCCCACTTGTCCCAGCGCTTCCAAAATGTGATTCAAAATCGAGCAGACGACAAACCTGTGCTTGCCTCTAAAACTCAGCATGAGTTAGCAGACGAACTCAAACGTACAGCCAACCAAGCAACGACACCGCTTAGACGATGGGAGCGTTACCTGCATGTCCCAGTAGGGCTAATGGTGTTACCCATTTTTGCCTTCGCTAATTCTGGCGTTGAGTTCAATGCTGAGCGTTTTGAGCAAACGTTAGAAAGTCCTTTAGCGTGGGGAATATGCCTTGGGTTAATTGTCGGTAAAGGGCTCGGTATTCCATTACTCTCGTGGGTAGTAGTTAAAAGCAAATTGGGTGTATTGCCTGAGGGTTTAACGATGAGACACATGTTTGGCTTGGGAATGCTGGGAGCCATTGGCTTTACCATGTCTATTTTTATTACAGGATTGGGCTTTGAGAACAACTTTGAAGCTCAAGCAATTTCTAAATCCGCAATATTATTTACCTCACTCCTTTCGGGTGTGATAGGTTATTTGTTGTTCAGATTTTCAACACCCAAAGCTGACTGTCCAGAAGGAGTGTCCATTGAAGACAAAGCATGAGTACATACAATCGCTAAAAGAACAAATTGAACAGCGTAACCCTAATCAGCAGGAGTTTATTCAAGCTGTGATGGAGATCCTTGAAAACGTCGCGGATGAGCTGATAGAAAATGAAGAGTTTCAGCGATATCGTATTTTTGAGCGTCTTACTGAGCCTGACCGAATTGTCAGCTTTAAGATTGAGTGGCTCGATGATAACGGCGAAGCTCAATTAAATCGGGGTTGGCGAGTACAACAATCAAATTTAATTGGACCTTACAAAGGTGGACTAAGGTTCCATCCCACTGTTAATGAGTCGGTGATAAAGTTTTTGGCTTTTGAGCAGTGCTTTAAAAATGCATTAACCGGATTACCCCTTGGCGGTGGTAAAGGTGGTTCAGACTTTAATCCTAAAGGCAAAAGCGACCATGAAATTATGAGTTTTTGTCAGGCATTTATGACCGCACTATACAGGCATATTGGTCCATCGACGGATGTTCCAGCTGGTGATATCAATGTTGGTGCACGTGAAATTGG
This sequence comes from Psychrosphaera sp., assembly GCF_982872775.1. Classification (NCBI taxonomy): domain Bacteria; kingdom Pseudomonadati; phylum Pseudomonadota; class Gammaproteobacteria; order Alteromonadales; family Pseudoalteromonadaceae; genus Psychrosphaera; species Psychrosphaera sp. The sequence goes on from NZ_CEYNSH010000011.1 coordinate 32,806, forward strand.
TTATTTGTACGGTCAGTATAGAAAGATAAAAAATGAATTTTCAGGTGTTCTAACTGGTAAAGCCGTAGGCATGGGTGGCTCGTTAGCGCGCACAGAAGCGACCGGTTACGGTGTTATTTATTTTCTCGAACATGTGTTAGCCAATAAAGACTTAGATTTAGAAGACAAAACATTAGCCATATCTGGAGCAGGTAATGTCGCGCTTAATGCGGCTCATAAAGCAATTGAGAAGGGCGCAACAGTAATTACTTTGTCCAACTCTCGGGGCGCATTAGTTAAACCTAGTGGCTTTAATACTGAGGATGTTGCGTGGCTAATTAAATATGATAATGTAAAAGACAATACATTAAAGGCGTTTACAGAAGAGCGTGACGGTTCTGGTGATTGCGAATGGAAACCAGGAGAAAAACCTTGGCAGCAGCAATGTGATATTGCCGTACCTTGTGCTACTCAAAATGAATTGAACGGCGACGATGCGACGAAATTACTAGAAAATGGTTGCAAAATAGTCATTTGTGGTGCCAATATGCCTTGTACCTCTGACGCATTAAAGTTGTTAAATAACAGTGAACAATGTACATATGTTCCTGGAAAAGCATCGAATGCTGGTGGGGTTGCGGTGTCTGGCATTGAAATGTCACAAAACGCTGGGTTTGAGAGTTTTAGCTTTGAGCATGTCGATGAAAAACTCCAAGCCATAATGAAACATATTCACAGTCAATGTGTTGAATGCGGTCAAAATGGCTCAAAACAGGTTGATTATGTGAAAGGAGCAAACATTGCTGGATTTCATATTTTAGCGAAAGCCATGCTTGCTCAAGGCGTATAAACCCGCTATTTGTATGGTTTTGCGGCGAATAATAAGAAAAATAAAGAGTTTTTTAGCGAATTGCCTCAACAGGTATTGAATTTTCTAAATAGGTTCCATAGGATAACTCTTGTCTCAACCAAAGGATAAAATAATGAACAAAAGTGAACTAATCGAAAAAATGGCACAAAGTGCTGATATGACTAAAGCAGATGCAGAGCGTGCGCTTAACAGCTTAGTTGCAACAGTTACTGATGAGCTAGCAAACGGCGGTGACGTTTCTCTAGTTGGTTTCGGAACTTTCAAAGTAAATGAGCGTGCGGCACGTACAGGTCGTAACCCTCAAACTGGCGAAACTATTCAAATCGCTGCTGCTAAAGTACCTGCATTTAAAGCTGGTAAAGCAATTAAAGATGCGGTTAACGCATAATCAGCTATCTCGATAAGTTGACATAAAGAAGCCTCTGAAAAGAGGCTTTTTTTTTTGCCAAATTGAAACTTTTCTCTGTACATTCTCAATTGCTTCATTAAAATAAATGAGAATTATTCTCAGTTAGATTGTTGGCGCGCTCCCAGGTTTATTTGTTTTGAATAAAAGTGAGCTACCCAACCATGAAAAGCCATAGGTGAAAAATGAAAAAGCTATTAGTTCTTGCGAGTGCATTTGCAATGTCGATTGCTTCAACTGCGGCCGTCAGCGCCGAGTCTGTCAATATTTATTCGTTTCGTCAGCCATTTTTAATCGAGCCTATCTTAGAAAAGTTTACCGCTGAAACCGGCATAAAAACTAAAGTCATATTTTCAAAAAGTGGTTTAGTAGAGCGTTTAAAGCGCGAAGGTAAACTAAGCCCTGCTGATGTGGTTTTGACGTCAAACTTTGCCAAGCTTTTACAATTAAAATCTGAGAATTTGACTCAAACAATCAATTCTAAAGCGGTGACTAACATTGTTCCTAGTCAATATCGTGATGAAGAGTCGCACTGGGTTGCGTTGACAAAACGAGCTCGTGGCCTGTACGTTGCGAAGTCATCGTCACTAGACATCGACTCAATTAACTATGAAGACTTAGCGTCTAAAGAATTAGCCGGTAAAATCTGCACAAGAAGTGGTAAACACCCATACAACTTAGGTCTAATCGCATCTATGATCGCTCATCACGGTGAAGCACAAACTGAACAATGGCTACGTGGCGTAAAAGCAAACCTAGCTCGTAAGCCACAAGGAAATGATAGAGCACAAGTCAAAGCGATTAAAGAAGGATTGTGTGAAGTTTCATTAGGAAATAGCTACTATTTTGGTAAAATGCTGACCGATGAAAACCAGAAGCCATGGGCCGATGCTGTTAATATCGTTTTTCCTAATCAAAACAACCGCGGTGCTCATATCAATGTTTCTGGTGCTGTGATCACTAAGTACGCACCAAACAAAGACAATGCAGAAAAATTATTGTCGTACTTAGTAAAAGAAGACGCTCAACAACAATATGCGTCAGTTAATATGGAATACCCAATTAACCCAGCGGTAAGCCCATCTAAAATGGTCGCGAGCTGGGGTAAATTTAACGAAGATTCAATTTCATTAACTACCGTTGCAAGCTTTAGAGAAAAAGCATTGCAACTGGTCGATAAAGTGAAGTTTGATCTCTAACTGAACCAAAAGACTAAATGCAGTTAAAAAATAAATGGCTGACCTTTGGGTCGGCCTTTCTTGCTTTAATGTGTGTACTTCCTGTAGTCGGGCTAGTTTACACAGCCTCTGGTGAATCAGCGGCGAGTTTTGAGCATATTAAACAAACCGTCTTGGCCGACTACGTGGCGAATACCGTGACATTAATGGTATTTGTCGGCTTATTGGTGAGTGCGGTGGGTATTCCACTGGCATGGTTAATTGCGTGTTGTGAATTCACGGGCAAACGATTTTTTAACTGGGCACTGGTTCTGCCTTTAGCTATGCCAGGCTACTTAATCGCTTACACTTACACAGACCTGTTAGATTATGCGGGTCCCGTGCAGTCTACTCTTCGTCAATGGTTTGATTGGCAAAGCCCTCATGATTATTGGTTCTTTGATATTCGAAGTATCGGCGGAGCTGCAGTGATGTTGGCTTTGGTTCTTTTTCCATATGTGTATTTAATGGTTAAAGCCAATTTTATGAACCAAAACAGCTCTTTGACGATGGCCGCCAGAAGTCTGGGACACTCTAGTTTGAGTAGTTTTTTCAAAGTGTCGCTTCCTATTGCCAGAAAAGCCATAGCTGCGAGTGTTGCATTGGTGCTGATGGAAACCATGGCTGATTTTGCGACGGTTCATTATTTTGCGGTCAATACATTAACGACAGCAGTTTATGATACTTGGCTAGGTTATTATGACTTGGCTAGTGCCGCTAAGTTATCCTCCTTTATGATTGTTGGTGTGCTGACGTTGTTGGCACTGGAACATTACACTAAACGTCAATCGAGCAGCGCGAACGATGTTAAGATGAGTACCTCACCACTGACTTATCAACTAACCGGTAAACAAAACTGGCTAGCATTTGGTTTTTGTTTACTCGTATTGGTCCTTGGCTTTGTTATTCCTGCTTATACATTACTAGGTTATGCCATCGAATATTGGCAAGAAGTTTGGAATCAAGACGTGTTTGAATATGCATTCAACAGCACTAAAATTGCTTTTATCGTCGCCCTAATAAGTATCTCCATAGCCTTAGTATTAAACGTTAACTTGCGTTGGGCCGCACACGCGTCCAACATGTTGAACAAAACCAGTCACAGCATGATTCCACTATCGAGTTTGGGTTATGCGGTACCAGGCACTGTGTTAGCGATTGCGGTTATTATTCCATTCACTGTTGCAGAGCATTTTGTGAATGATGTTTTTGTTGAGCTTGGTTGGGGGCAGCCTGGGCTATTTTTAACAGGCACTGTGATTGCCATCGCCAGTGCTCATATTGTTCGTTTTGTTGCGATTGCCAACAATGGTATAAAAGCGAGTTTTGCCCAGGTCAACCGACATTATGATGCGGCAGCTGCGACATTAGGGCATGGTCCGTTGCGTCAGTTTTTCTCATTGCATTGGCCTATGATAAAGCGCAGTGCCTTTGTTGCGGCATTACTTATTTTTGTCGAAAGTATGAAGGAATTACCGGCGGCGTTATTATTGAGACCAATTGATTTTCAGACGTTGCCGACCTTTGTCTTTCAATATGCAAGTGATGAACAATTAGAACAGGCGGCGCTAGGTGCAATACTCATTGTAATAGTAGGCCTAATTCCGCTAATTTACATCAACCGCTCGATTAATCAGTCATCGAACTAAACTCTAAACCTCGAATAGGAAAGTATTTGTGTCCTTGCTATCAATTGACAATTTGACCGTTGGTTATGGAAATTCTGAAGTCATTAAACAGCTCAGTTTGAACGTAGAGCCGGGTGAAATAGTGGCTTTGTTTGGTCCGTCAGGCAGTGGTAAAAGCACAGCATTAAAAGCGATTGCAGGGCTGTTAAGTAATGCAACTGGCACGATTGAGTTAGCTGGGCGCACGTTGTTGTCAGCTTCGAGTAATGTGCCGACTGAAAAGCGTCGCATTGGCCTAATTTTCCAAGATTATGCGTTATTTCCGCATTTGACGGTCGCTGAGAACATTTGTTTTGGACTTTTGAAAGAAACGAAAGAAGAGCAGGAACAAATAGTGACTGAGCTGCTGAGCTTAGTCAAAATGTCGCAGTACCGTGATGTTTATCCACATCAGCTCTCAGGGGGACAGCAACAGCGCGTCGCGATAGTTAGAGCATTGGCGACTAAACCAGAGTTACTTCTTTTTGATGAAGCATTTTCTAACCTTGATCCCCAGTTTAGATTCGAGCTAATTGAAGAAATGCGTGACATTCTTAAGTCTCGCGGAATTACCGCTGTTTTTGTGACGCATAACCAAGACGAAGCGTTTGCTTTTTGTGATCGAATCGCCGTATTGCAGCAAGGGCAAGTCGTTCAAATTGATACTCCTGAACACTTGTTTAGTTACCCTAAAAATAGGTTCGTTGCTGAGTTTTTGGGTTCTGGTGTTTGGCTAGGGGCATCTGTGACATCAAGTAGTACCCTCAATAGTGAATGGGGGACCTTGCCATATGCAGGTGAAAAAGACATATCAAGTTGGGTAGGAAGGGCGGCTGAAGTCTATTTACGGCCGCATCAAATTGGTCTTAAAGTGGACGAAAATGGTCCTTTTGAAGTTGCACACGAGCGATTCGTCGGTGAGTTTTATGAGATTGAACTTGAGTGGCGTAATCAATCATTGAAGATCAGAACGCACAGTTCTTATCTTGGTAAACGCGTCAATATCCGCGTAAAACAACCGGTTTTAAATGTTTTTGAAGTTAGTTAAAGACGAAAACTAAAAAGACATAAACGAGCTTGGTGCGAACGACTTCATCCGCACCAAGCTAACGCACTATAGTGCACACTCTTGGTGCACTCCCAATCTAAATAACTTCTTCGTTTTCAATTAGTATATAAAATTCAACAACTTGACTAACTGGTATTGTTTTTTCAATAGATCATTCGTTTTTAAAATCAAAAATAATAACGAATGGGAATAAACATGAAACTAGTCACCGCAATCATAAAGCCGTTTAAGCTTGATGATGTCCGCGAAGCGATAAGCGAAGTGGGTATTGAAGGTCTAACGGTCACCGAGGTCAAAGGGTTTGGCCGTCAAAAAGGGCACACGGAGTTATATCGTGGGGCCGAATATCAAGTGGATTTTCTTCCTAAAGTAAAACTAGAAGTCGCTACTTCAGACGACAAAGTAGACCGTGTGGTTGAAGTCATTGCAGATGCAGCGAACACAGGAAAAATTGGCGACGGCAAGATATTTGTTGTTGAGCTTTTACAGGCCGTACGTATTCGTACTGGTGAAACTGACGGCGAAGCCATTTAAGGATTGATCATGGAACAGAATGTTTTTCATTTACAGTATGCGTTAGATACCTTTTATTTTTTAGTGTGTGGTGCCTTAGTCATGTGGATGGCTGCGGGTTTTGCCATGTTAGAAGCTGGCATGGTTCGCTCCAAAAATACCACTGAAATATTAACCAAAAATGTCGCTTTGTTTGCGATTTCTTGTGTCATGTATTTAGTGTGCGGTTACGCCATTATGTACGACGGTAGTTTATTCTTGTCAGGTATTGAATCAGTCGACGTAGAAGCGACGATCAATGAGTTTGGTGAGCGTGAAGATGGCTTTACTGGAGGTGCTATATACAGCTCAGCATCTGACTTCTTCTTCCAGGTTGTATTTGTCGCAACAGCAATGTCTATTGTCAGTGGTGCGGTTGCCGAGCGTATGAAGCTATGGACTTTCTTGGCTTTTGCGGTTGTCATGACGGGCTTTATCTACCCAATGGAAGGCGCATGGACGTGGAACGGCGCGGATGTTTTTGGCTTGTATAACCTTGGTGACTTAGGCTTCTCTGATTTTGCTGGTTCTGGCATTGTTCACATGGCCGGTGCAGCGGCTGCGTTAGCAGGTGTTTTGTTGTTGGGTCCAAGAGCAGGCAAGTACGGGAAAGACGGCAAAGTGAATGCGTTCCCTGGTGCCAATATGCCTCTTGCGACACTAGGTACATTCATCTTGTGGATGGGCTGGTTTGGCTTTAACGGCGGTTCAGTATTGAAATTAGGTGATGTCGCTAACGCGAATGCTGTTGCCATGGTGTTCTTGAATACTAATGCCGCAGCCGCAGGTGGCGCAATTGCAGCCTTATTATTTAGTGCAATATTGTTCAAAAAAGCTGATTTAACTATGGCGTTAAACGGTGCACTAGCAGGACTAGTTGCAATTACCGCAGAACCATCTACTCCGTCTGCACTGCAAGCAACGTTGTTTGGTGCCGCTGGTGGTATCTTAGTAGTGTTATCCATTATTGGCTTGGACAAACTTAAAATTGACGATCCGGTTGGTGCTATCTCTGTTCACGGTGTCGTTGGCTTGCTTGGTTTATTATTAGTTCCTCTAACAAACAGTGGTTCTACTTTCCTAGGCCAAATCGTTGGTGCAGCTACAATCTTTGTTTGGGTCTTTGTGACCAGTGGCATTGTTTGGCTAGTACTGAAAGCGGTTGTTGGTTTGAGAGTAACAGAAGAGCAAGAGTATGAAGGTGTTGACCGCTCTGAGTGCGGTATTGAAGCTTATCCTGAGTTCGTGAAAAACTAATTCCGAATTAATTTAGATAATAGTAATTGGATGACTTTATTTGACCTTCGGCACTCCTGCTTTTAAGAGGTCATTCATAAAAAGAGCACTTTGGGTTTCAAAAGTGCTCTTTTTTATTTTTACAGTACTTTCATTATTTAAGCGCTTCGGAATCACTTTGATGAAGCAATGGCTCACCATTATTCGCGATTGCCACACCAGACTGGATTGTTTTGGCGTGGTACATAGCAGTATCAGCCGCTTTAATGATTTCTTCAGAGGTTTTACCGTGCAAATCGAAAATAGCCGCTCCAACGCTGGCCTCTACAATAATATTTTTGACAGCTTGCTGATTGGTTTCAACCGCATAAGCGCCACAAATTACATCAAATTTGATTTTGGCAAGTTGAAGAAGTTGCTCGGTTTCAACTACATTGGGGGCAATCAAGACGAACTCATCACCACCGTATCGGGCTACAAAATCCGAGCCGCGATTAAACACGTTTAAGCGTGAGCCAACTGACTTTAATATCTGATCGCCAACTAAATGACCATATTCATCGTTTATTTGCTTAAAGTTATCAAGGTCAATGAATAACAATGCAAAATTTCTATTGTATCTATGACACTCATTAATCATTTCGTCGAGCTTTACATTAAATGAATCACGGTTGTTCAGTAAAGTAAGACTGTCTCGATAAACATTTTCTTCGAGTGTTTTTAAAAGTAAAAATCGCTCTTTTGAAAAACGGAGGGACCTAGTGAGTAAGTTTCTATTTAGGTCGGACTTAGGGATGTAATCCTGAGCACCGAGCTGAATTGCACGTTCACCTGTAAGCTCGTCGTCATAACCCGTCAGGACGATAATAGGGAAGTTTCGAGCAAATTGCTTCACTTTGACTAGGGTTTCTAATCCAACACAGTCGGGCACATTAAGGTCAACTATGATGAGGTCGGGTGTCATACTCTGCATACCAACTTCTAGCTCTCGTAGCGTTTCAAAGTCGGAGAGCTTATAACTAATATTGGTATTACCTGATAGCATGGACTTAACTAAGTACACATCGTCTTTACTGTCTTCAAGTAAATATATGAGTTGTTCATTCATTGTGAGCTGTTCCTTGGCATCTGATTCCACTTTAACCAGTATTGTAAAAGGTTGTTTAAAAGTTCCGATAAATCTTTTTGGTTATCAGGCTTAATTACATAAGACGAAGCACCCATATCATAAGCTTCTTCAATGTTTTTTTCATAGGTAGAAGTCGTGTAGACAATAATGATGTTTTTTTGATGAAAAAGAAATGAATTTAACTTCTTGAGTGTTTCTAGGCCGCCCATTCTTGGCATATTAAGATCTAAAAGGATCAAGTACTGCTCGTTCGGCTTTTTAATTAGGTAATCAAAAAGAGTCGCACCGTCCTCAAAGACGGTGAGGCGAACCTCTAAGTTAGACTTTTTTATAACTTCCCTGAAGAAGTAAATATCATCTGGGTCATCTTCGACTAGTATTACGTGATTCATTATTTGTCGATACTCACTGTGCTCACTTTACTCAACTTATTCACGCTATTTAGGTAGTGTGACAATAAAAGTACTGCCATGTTCAAGCTTACTTTTACATGTAATGGTCCCACCATGCACTTTACAAATTTGTTTACATATGGCGAGACCTATACCACTACCAGAGAACTTATCTTTTGAGTGTAATCGCCTAAATGGCTCAAAAATTTGTTTACAGTATTTTTCTTCGATACCAATGCCATTATCCTTCACTATTAGGGTAGTAGAATTTGCTGATTTTTGTGCGGATACTTCAATGACTGGGCGATTGTCCGAACGGAACTTTATGGCATTGTTAAACAAATTCTGTAAAAGCTGACCAATCAATGATTTATCAACAACAAACTCGGTTTCACCAGCAGTAACAACAAACTGAACTTTGTTTTCTTCAATAGAAAGTTGAAGTTGCTCTTGGGCGTAGTTGACAAGCTCTTGTAATGTCACTTTTTGTTTGTGAAGTGCCGCACTGTTGATTTGGGATAATCCCATAATATCCTTGATCATGGTTCGCATACGACTCGCGGCATCTTGGATCCGTTCAAATTGAAAAGCGCTTTCTTCGTCCTTTTCTAAGGTGTCTGAAAGTCTCTCACTTAGCGCATCAGAGAATGCACTGATTTTTCTGAGAGGCTCTTGTAAATCATGTGAGGCAACCATAGCAAAGCGCTCTAAGTAAGAATTAGACTCTTGTAACCGATTGAGCAACTCAATTTGTTCAGTGACATCGATAAAGGTCGTTAACATGACCTGAGGTATATTATTCTCGTCCTTTTTAATAATCGTATTTACGGTATGGCACCAAATCCAATGACCATCTTTATGTTTCATCCTATACTGAATTGGGAATAGTGTCCCTGTATCCGATTCGATAACTAATTCGATATGTTTACTAATATCAACGACATCATCAGGATGATAAAGCGATAATGGATCGGACAGTCTTTGAATATCACTTAATTTGTAGCCAAGAATATCGGTATATCGTTGGTTAATTCTAAATATAGACTGTGAAGTAAGATCAAAAAGAGAGATTGCAGAAACATTTGCATCGATTATATGTTCGAGAAACTGTTTGTTTTCGGCAAGTTCAAGTTCAATTTTCTTAATGGCCGTAATATCTAGAGCCGATCCAACAATTTTGATGACCTTGTCATTTTCATCTTTGATAGGGTAGAGGTTTGTTTGATACCAACGCATTTTACCGTTGTATGGATGGCACTCTACGTACTCTTTCACATCGCCCATATCTACGCATGATTGGTAATTCTCTCTAAACTCGTATACCTGTTCCTCTGACATAACACTTTTTAAGTCAGTCAATGTACGACCGACGATATCATCCACTTTCATAGACAAACGGTCGGCAGCTGTGCGGTTAAATGTGGTGAATCTAAACTCTTGGTTGTCCTCTACAGCTACAACCCAAATTGCGTTGTTTGCGCCCTCGTAAATGGTATTGAGAAGCTCGGTTTTTTCAGCCACCTTTTTCTCTAGAATTTTACTGTCTTGAATATAGCGCAATGAGCCTGACATCGTTATCGGTTGGTTTTTTATATCAAATAGGGTATTGCCTATCATGCTAAACCAACCATATTGCCCTTTTTTGTTTTTTCCTAAATACTCGATGCTAAGTTTTTCTTTAGACTGGAAGTGCTGATTTAGTGCTTCCATAACCATATTGTAATGGTCAGGATGAATATGCGCTTTCCAAGTATCTATATGTTGTGGATCCAAACCTGTTACACCAATAAGTTCTTCAAAGGTTTCAGACCAGGTCATACTATTGTCTTTTAAATACCATTCCCAAACGCCATCTTCTGTAGCATTTATTGCCCGCTCTAATTTTGCGTGAGATTCTAGGAGTTGCCTTTTAACACTTTCTATTTCAGATAAATTGCTAAATGTCAGAACGTAGTGTGGTTCACCACCAAACTCCTCTCGCACTAATGTCACTTCAGCTGGAAAACTTGTTTCTCCTTTGTTTAACAATGAAACGACAAACTGCAATTTGAATTGGCCCTTGTCTGACTTTATTCGGTGCTGAATATTATTGAGAAAAGTTTCATTTGATAAATTATTAGGCTCGAGTAAATCGCTCAATTCAGTCTCGACTAAAAAATTTTTATCGATGCCAGTTTCTTTTATAAAGGTTTCGTTAAATAAGACAATTTCAAAATTTTTGTTAAGCAAGCAGGCGCCAATTGGCATAGTGTCTAACATAAACTGAACAAGTCTTTGCTCCTCGATTTGCAGGTTCAATAAATTGCGCTCTTCGGAAACACTTTGCAGTTCTTGCTTTATTCCTTCTACTTGCTTTGGCGTCGGAATTGAGACCAATTCTGGCAATATTCGATACAAATATAAGGCGGTCATCATAGATACGACAGCTGTAATTGCTTTAGTGATGCCGTGCCAACCATAAATACCATGCCAAATAGTGACGATACCGAAGACATGTGTGATACCGCACATTAGTATAAACATTGAAAAAAGCGCAAATACACGGCTATAACCAATGTCTGGTCTTCGCTTGCTAAAGATAACGAGTGCTAAGGGAATGGAAAAATAGGCAGCCGCTATTAGCAAATCCGAGATGACATTTGTCCAAAGAATATGAGGTTGCCACATATAACAGTGGCCGTGTGGCATGTATTGGTTTGTAAAAAAGCTCGCAAGGGAATTTGGGGTCATCCAAGTTTACTCGTTTTGTAAGTGATTTGCCTAAGTACTAATTGAAATAAATTATCAATAATAAAGGTTTAGCGTAATATTTAGGTTTAGTCTATTTAATTTCCTTTAAAAGCGTAACGACTTCATTGTGATTCTCAACCTCACTGACAAAAAAATATAAAGACAACTTTTGAACTACACTTATGAGTGTAATTTTGAAAAAAAATTTACCTATTTTCTTGAAAGTTACCAGATGTAAGTTAAGTTATATTAATAACTTAAGTTACAAGGTAGTACGATGAGACGAGTGCTTTTTCGTCTCTAATGGAGATAATTCTAAGACAATGCAAAAGTTCCAGTCGCTTTCTCGTTTACTCCCGCCAGCAATGGCTTTTTCTATTATGTTGCTCGGTACACTTGTCATGGTGGGGTGGGTGATAAAAAACGAAGCCATTATTCAAATTAGTGAGCAATTTGTACCAATGCAATTTAATACTGCTTTGGGTTTTTTGGGGTGCGGAATAGGAGTTTGGGCGATAACAGAAAAGCAATACGGATTAGCTAAAGTCTGTGGTGCTTCTATCTTTATTTTGTCTTTTGTTACGTTGTTGCAATATTTGTTCGGTATGAATTTTCATATTGATCAATTGTTTATGGAACATTATATCGATCTGAATACTTCTAGCCCGGGCCGAATGGCGCCAAATACTGCCATTTGCTTCATCATTACAAGTAGCCTACTTTTTGTCAGTGACAAATTAAGGAAGCACCCTAGGTTATTATTTTATTATTCTTTTTCAGTAGCAGTGACCTTAGCACTTTCATTAGTCGCCATTGTTGGCTACATAAATGGTGTAGAGTCAAGCTATGGTTGGGGGCGGTACACCCAAATGGCCATGCATACGAGCATTGGCTTTGTCGCCCTAAGTTTAGGTCTTGCTGCGTTCGTAATAAATCAATGGCGTGATTTGATCACTTCAATGACTATTTCGTCGTTCGTCGCAATCTTTATTTTGGCTGTTACCTTTAGCCTTTGGCAAGCGATGACACAGCATGACTACAAACAAATGACACGCCAACTAGATCTCATTTCGGCATCATTGACAAGGGAACTAAATAGCGAATTACATAGCCATGTCGCCTCTTTAAATCAAATAAAAAATAACATTGAAGAACAAGGCTTAGAGTCACTAGACGCAGAAGTGATACGCAACCATTTAATCAACCAGAAAAGTATGGTGGCCATTGCACTTGGAAATAAGCGTTGGGATGAGTTTAGCTCTTATCCTGATAACTCTTATAAATACATCTTCGAAAAATTTGATGTGAATGGTAGTGAATTATCGACAAATGCAATCTTGGCAGAAGACAAAACCTTATTCGGAATCACAAAAATACAAAGTGTCGGAGATTTAGGGCACTATTTTATTTTGTACGTCCCCTACACTTTGACTTCTGAAACAACAAATATTGTTGATGGTATGTCTGAGAATACGACCGATAAATTTAGGTCGGGTTATTTAGCTTCTTTGATAAATGTTAAACAATTAATATCTGATGTATCGTTCGACTATCAAACTATTCCATTGCGGCTGTCCGTTAAAAGTGGCGACGATGATTTTTACATTTTGAATACCCAACCAAATGTACGCCACAAAAGTGACCAGATTTCCAGAGATAGAAAGTTGGTAGCTGGTCCGTGGACACTCACCACCTCGACCTACATAGGTGCACTGTCCGAAGGAAGTGTCGCAAATATTTTACTGTTATTTGGTTTATTGTTTACCGCCGCTATTGCCGGTATCGGACAAATGTTTCTGTCTACCAAATTAAAAGCACAAAACTTGTCTTCTGAAATAAACAAAAGGAAGGAAGCGCATCGAAAAGTCCAGGAAACGAAGTTAGTGCTTGAGTTGGCTAGCAAGGTATCAGGTCTTGGGATTTGGACATGGGATTTGAGAACCAATCAGCTCACTTGGGACGAAAACATGTATCGCATGTATAAAGTCCCTCTTACTTTAGTTGACAACCAACTCTTATATGAAAATTGGCAACAAGCATTGCACCCCGAGGACAGAGAAGAAGCGGAGCGCAGCCTGTTACAAGCCATTAGAGAAAAGCAAGACTGGTATCATGAATTTAGGTTAGTTGTAAAAAACAATAAAATTAAATACATCAAAGCTGCGGGGACGGTGCTGGTTGATGAAGACGGTATCCCTATTTCTATGATTGGCGGTAATCTTGACATTACAGAGCTTCAAGAAGCACAAGACAGAATGGAGATTTTGAAAGAGCAAGCGGATCGCAATAGTTTGGCAAAAAGCCAGTTCTTGGCCAACATGAGCCATGAAATTAGAACGCCGATGAATGGTGTTTTAGGGATCACAGACCTGTTACAACAAACCAGCCTCACGCCACTCCAGCAAGAATATTTAGAGCTTATCAAAACGTCTGCATCGTCATTACTGAGAATATTAAATGACATTCTCGATCACTCAAAAATTGAAGCTGGTATGTTGGAGTTAGTCGAAGAACACTTTTCTCTGGACAACAAAGTTGGCGACGTTTTAAAAGGGTTTGCGCCTACAGCTCACCAAAAAATGATTGAGCTGGAATACAATATAGACGTTAATTTACCAGCTTGTATTTTGGCTGATTCGATGCGTTTGGGACAAATTATTTTTAATCTGGTTGGCAATTCAGTTAAGTTTACTCAAACGGGTGAAGTGATCGTTGAACTGAGCTCTAATCAGTCACTTCATCACTTAGAGGAAGGAGATGAATTTGTTCTACAAATCACCATAAAAGATACAGGAATTGGCATTCCTAAGTCTAAATTAGAATCCATATTTGAGCCGTTCGGCCAGGCGGATAGTTCAACGACCAGGCGATTCGGTGGAACGGGGCTCGGCTTGCCAATCGTAAAACAGTTAGCACACCTAATGGGCGGCCGACTTAATATTGAAAGTGAAGAATCTATCGGTACTACAATGATTGTTGAGATACCCGTTAAGGTCGGTGATATTAACAAATTAAAGGTAGAAGAAGGGCATGCCCACATCATCAGCGACTTAGATTTTTCTGGAATCACCGTACTGGCAGTAGATGACAACGCAATAAATCGCAAATGGCTACACAATATGATCACTTCGTGGGGATGCACAGCCATTATTGCAGGTAGTGCAGAGCAAGCGATTGCGTTGTATCAATCATCCAAGATGAAACAAAACAATATCGATGTGCTTATCGTAGACAAAGACATGCCAAATATTTCTGGGTTTGACTTGATGAGAGAACTAAAAAGCCAATACAAAGAAGTTCCGCACACTATTTTTATGCTCAATAGTTCAGATATCTCTGAAGACCTCCATGAACTAAATGAATTGGGCATTGATAATTATTTGCTAAAACCCGTCAAGCAGTCCGAAGTTTTTAATATGCTGACGAATGTACTTCAGATGGAACGGCCCGATTTGCAACATTCTGGTGGAGTAGATTTGGCGCCGCCAGAACGTTTGTTAAACATATTGGTTGCCGAGGACAATCCAATAAATAGCCGCTTAGTTCATGATATTTTAACCTATAGGGGTCATAACTCCTCTTTGGTCTTTAATGGTAAACAAGCATTAGAAGAGCTAAAGAATTCTGAATATGACGTGGTGTTGATGGACGTGCAAATGCCTGAAATGGATGGACTCGAAGCAACTCGACTTATAAGGAAATTTGAAGGCCACAAAAAACAAGAAAGAGTAAAAATAATAGGTTTAACGGCTCATGCTTTAACAGGTGACCGTGAAGTCTGTATAGAGGCTGGGATGGATGATTATCTAACTAAGCCAATTGATTCAAATAAGCTATTATTAACCATAGAGTCATATTTTAAAAAGCCGTTGCAAGATAAGAAACCCAACCAACGTCAAACCGTCTCAGT
The DNA here is from genome assembly GCF_982872775.1 of Psychrosphaera sp. Lineage (NCBI taxonomy): Bacteria > Pseudomonadati > Pseudomonadota > Gammaproteobacteria > Alteromonadales > Pseudoalteromonadaceae > Psychrosphaera > Psychrosphaera sp. The sequence goes on from NZ_CEYNSH010000011.1 coordinate 47,964, forward strand.
GAAAGCCAAAGGACATACTAAGTCTCATATAAGGCTGTCTCCCGATAATTATCGATGGTTTGATTTAGACGATGTTCTCAAAGTCACTTCGGGGCAAATGGAAACGGTGCACGCAATGGTGAGCATGACTATGAATATTTTGCCACAAGAAATGAAAGACATAGCGGATTTGCAATCAGAAGGTGATTGGGCCGCTATAGCAAAACAATTGCACCGCATGAAAGGGATGTTAGGGAACTTAACTGGCAGTCGGCTGCAGCCTGAGTTTGTGGAGTTGGAGAAAGTAGCAAAAGATGCTGATGCTTCCTTGTTTAATAGACTTTGGATGTCATTAGAAATGAAACTAAAAGCGTTCATGCTCGAGCTTGAGGACTTTGAGGATCATAACAAATAATGAATATATTGGTGGTAGAAGACGAGCCTGTGACACGAATGTTGATCAGTAACTCAGTCAAACAGTGGGGCTATGAAGTTTCGGAGGTGGAATCTGCCGAACAGGCCCTGTCTTTCCTTAGCCAGCACCAAGATTATTTTATTGTTTTAACCGATTGGTCATTACCCAATATGTCGGGTATCGATATGGCCCAAGAAATACGCAGTCGATTTGACGAAGCGATTTATATAGTAATGCTTACAAATAAGAGCTTGGATGAAGATCTTGTTAAAGCTATGGATTCTGGCATCGATGATTACCTCACTAAACCATTTAATCCTGGAGAGTTACGTGTTCGCCTGAGAGCAGGTAGTAGAATCGTCGAACAAACACAAAAACTACGTTTTTTGGCAAATTATGATGAGCTGACTGATATCTGGAATCGGCGCATGCTCGTAGAGCAAATGCGCAAAGAATGGATAAGACAAAATCGCGAAGAAAAGCAGTGTTCTATTTTAATGTTAGACATTGACCACTTCAAAATAGTTAATGACACCTATGGCCATGCTGGTGGCGATCAAGCTTTAAGGTTATTTAGTTCTATATTAAAAGAAAGTGTCAGACCATATGACTTAGTGGGGCGTTTTGGAGGTGAAGAGTTTGTTGTCATGCTGCCAAACACCAGTATCGAAGAGGCGAAGAGAATTGCGGAGCGAATAAGGACTTCTGTAGAGTCCATGTTGATTCATATTAAAAAGGACTGTACGTTTCATATTACGGTGAGTATTGGTGTTGCCCAGCAAGAGGCTTCAGATAAAAGTGTTCAAGAACTGATAGGAAAAGCGGATAGTGCATTGTATTTTGCAAAGAGCGAAGGCCGGAACCAAGTGGTCTGTTGGTTTGGGGACAATGACGATACTCCTCCTCAGTTATAACATTCAGAGGTATGAGCTCCAATAATCAGTAGTATTGCACGTCAATTAACTATAAAAACAAATCATGGTGTGGTGATAAGGAAAGTTGTGTGAGTCAAAAAGAGCAGAACCTGCGTGTACTGAAGGTGCTTATCACTGTTTTATTGTCAGTTGGGATTTTGTCCTTCTACTTTGCAACTGGTTCAAAATGGGGGCAGTGGATTATAACGGCTCTAGTTGGCGCGGGAGTTTATTTTTTAGCTGAAAAAGTAATTGAGAACGCTGGATATGAGAATCAAGATGCCGACCTAGAGTCGACGAAGTTGCTTGATGCCATTCAAGCTGAAATCTTCCACAACAACCCTTCCCCGTGTTTATTGATATCGGTAACCGACTTCAGTATCAAAGAGTTCAATAAAGCAGCGTCTTTAAGTATTCAACCCGTTGGCGATCAAGAGTTACTTCACTTGCATGACCTTTGGGCTGACAATATGGAGGATGTGCCTCAAAAGTGGCTAGAGAAATTGAGTAAGAATCCCCAATACAGTTCGTATGTTTGTAAGGTTAGGTTGAGGCAAACACACGGCCTTTATTTAGCCAAGCTGTGCACTCTTATTTTTGTTCCGTTGCCCGAGCGGACTAAAACATTGGGCCTTTTAAGAATCGTTGCTAAATCTATTTTACTCAATGAAGATTTATTACAACAAGAGTCTGATACCCGCCTTTCAATTACTCGGCACGCCAGTGGTATGGCTTACTGGGAGCTAGATGTCGTTCAACGAACGTTATACTTTTGTGAAAATGTCGCCAATTTATTGGGGCTAGATGAAGCCTTTACCTCTCCTATTAGCCTAGATGAATTAAAACAACGAGCGGACGTCGCGGTTTTTAATTATGTTCTTAAAGCGGTAAAAATGGGTTTTCGAACCAACCCGTTAAAAACTCAAAAAATGATCATAGACCGCTCTGGTAATCAACACTTTGTTTATCTTCAAGCAGAATATTTTGAAGCGGAAGGAATAGTTACAGGAAACTTCTTTGACATCACGGCCATTAAAAAACTTGAAATAAAACTGAGACAAAAAGAGCACCAAACCAATCAGTTAGTAGACTCGATACCTGAGGGCATTATGGTATTGAAGAAAAACCGAGTTGTATATTTAAACCGAGCGGCACAAAAACTATTTGAATTAGACGTTGCTGTAGATAGAAGCGACATGTTACTAGCTGACTTTGTTTCAGATCACGATAAGACCCTACTAAGAGATAGAATTCGCTATATGCTCTCGGGAAAAAAGAGCAGTTATGGTTTTACGTCGTTTACGCTTCGAAAAAGCGATGGCGAATATTTTGATGCAGAAATCGCGGTAAACCTAATTATTTACGAAGGTGAAGAGTCGGTTCAATTTGTTATTCGAGATTTGACCGATGTACTCAGAGTTAAAAATGCCCTTGCCCGGGCCAACTATCGTTTAAGTGCACTGTCTTCTAAGACCCTACACCTTATTGAAGCTGAGCGAAAGCAAATAGCGGGCGAGCTTCACGATGACGTTGGCCAATCATTGACGGCAGTATTACTGGCAACAAAATGGATTTCTAGGCGAATAGAAGATGAAAAAATTCAAAGTAAGATTTCAGATATCCATCAAATCACCAGTCAAAGTCTAGATACAGTTCGAAACCTATCATTGTTACTCAGGCCCGCTCAACTTGATTCTTTGGGTTTCTCGCCGGCTATTAAATGGCAAATGGATAAGTTGTTTTCAATAGATGATATTCAATACGAAATAGATGACAGTCATTTTAGCGAAATTCAAGACAAACAAGCTGAAATTGTCGGGTTTAGAGTGGTTCAAGAATCTTTGACTAATATTGTGAAACACGCACGTGCTAAGAACGTCAAAGTAAGTTTGTTCAGTGATGAAAATGTGCTGATTATCCAAATAAGTGATGACGGGGTCGGATTTGATGTTCATGCACAAAGTGATAGCGTCGGTTTGATCAATATGAAAGAGCGAGTCGAATTGGCGGGTGGAGAATTTAAAATTTTCTCAAAACCTCTTTTAGGTACTGATATTAAAGTAGAAATCCCGTTGCGGAATTCTGAAGCTGGGCTAGACTCATTTTAGGAAATAGGGAGTAAACGTTATGCAGGAAATAAAGCGAGTCGCACTGGTTGATGACCATCATTTGGTCCGTGCAGGCCTGCGTGCTTTATTAGAGGACTTGTCTGGGTATGATGTGGTTGGTGAAGCAGCCGATGGCTCCGAAGTCATTGAATTAATAGATACGGTGACCCCAGACGTTTTGGTGACGGATGTGGCAATGAAAAACGTCTCAGGACTAGATATTTTACCTGAAGTCAAAAAGCTTTATCCTGGTTTGCCGGTAATTTTATTAACGATGCACAATACCTCGGATTACTTACAAACCGCCATAGAACGTGGTGCCAATGCTTATTTATTAAAAGACTCTGCTGAAGTAGAGCTTGAGTTGGCATTGAAAGCGGTTTTAGATGGTCAAATTTATATAAGTCCAAAGCTATCAGAGCAATTATTAGAGACACTTAAGCAAGGCGATGAAGAAGAAGTTAACGTTAAAAACGTATTGACCCCACGGCAAACAGAAATCCTAAAAATGCTAGCCGAAGGTCAAAGTACCAAACAGATAGCTTACGATCTTGGTCTAAGCGTTAAAACAATAGAGTCTCACCGTTCACAAATTATGGAGCGACTACAAATTAGGGACTTGGCGTCTTTGGTTCGTTTTGCGATCAAAAATGGTATTACTGATCTCTAAGGGATCCTCTCTCTTATTATCGGGAAACCCCTGATTTTAATTTGTTATCTGTGCGCTAAACTGTTAGCTAGTTAATCAGATACTCTCCAACCTGTAGTGGCCCCTACACCTTGTAGGGGCTTTTTTTATGCGACTAATATGTAGCTAAAAGGTACTCAGGTCTTTCCTTATCTCGTCTTCCGAAAAATCGTATTTATAAAAGTATACTCTGGTCCTAACATTAAAGAATCCAATCGGGGAGCTTTACTATGGGCGTAAAAGATCTAAAGAGTACGACCACAAATGAAGTTCGATTAGAACAACATGACACAGTCGATAAAGGTGTAAACACTTCTCATCAGCAACACAACGAAAGTAATTTAATTTCTTTGAGTAACGCGTACTCTCCTGCGATGCGTAAGTTAGCAGCGAGTAACCTAAAGTACTACCCAGAACATATTGTGGTCTTATTGGATTTGTTAAGTTCAGAAAACGACAAGTCTGTTATCGAGCAAGTAGAGATTTCGTTATTGTATTTGGCGAAGAGTGACACCCTAAAATCTCAGATAATATGTCACCTTAATGATCTCATCGAAAACGGTGATGTGGTCAGTGAATTTGCAATGGAAGCGATAAAAAACTTAAGCTATTTGCTGAAGGGTATTCAACGAAACTGAAATAGCTTTTTACAAATTTAAGTGGTCATCTCGGTGCTAAACCCTTATATTTTATGGATAACTACAAAGGTGATGACTATGAAATGGAATTATGCTGCGTTAGTGGGTGCATCAGTACTCACACTGGCCGCCTGTGGCGACGCACCGACAAAAAATCAACAAACTACTCAATTAGCTAAAGATTCAACCGAATCGTCAGTAGCCCAACAAGAAGAGTCCATGCAATATCCTAGACTGAAAGCACTTCCCATTGCTGCACCTGTGGCAAAGCAAATACCTCATACCTTTTCCCATCATGGTATTGAGGTCTCAGATCCGTATAACTGGCTACGTGATGAAAGTTATCCAAATACTGACGACAAAGAGGTACTGGATTATCTCAATGCTGAAAACAACTATTACCAGTCGTTTTTGGAGCCAAATAGAGAATTAATAAATACTTTATTTGAAGAGTTCAAAGGCCGTGTAGATGAAACGGATACATCTGTACCATATGTCAAAAAAGGTTATGAGTACTGGTGGGAGTATAAAGAAGGTAATAATTATCGCACTCATTATCGTAAAAACCTTGAAAGCGGAACTACAGAAGTTTATTTAGATGAGCAAGCCTTGTCAGAGGGCAATGACTATTTTGTTATTGGTGATATCTCAATCAGCCCGGATAACCAGTTAGTCGCATACAGTGTTGATACCTCAGGTGACGAACGTTACGACATTTTTGTCAGAGACATTAAAGCGGCTAAAAAGTTAGCGGCAAAAATTTCAGACTCAAACGGGTCTGTCTCCTTTGTTGGCGACAACAATACGTTAGTTTATGGTAAGTTAGCGAAAAATGCGTGGCGTACCGAATCAATAAACAAAGCGAAGTTAGACAACTCAGAGTCTGAACAAGTACTTTTTGCCGAATCTGACACCGGCTTCTTCTTGTCGGCAGATCTGTCCACAAGTGAAAAATTCTTAATTGTTGAAACAGGCAATTTTGATGCAAGAGAAGTATGGTTGTTCGATGCCAATGACCTGAACAAATCTGGCACAAAATTATTTGCCAGAGAGCAAAATTTACAGCCGGATGTTGATCACGCAAATGGCGAAGTTTATGCGTTAGTCAATGATAAACATGTTAATTTCCGCTTGGTCAAAATGTCTGAGACCGACCTGTTGTCGCCAAAATGGACAAGTGTAATAGAAGGCGACGAAGACCTTTACATACAAGGTTATGAACTTTTTGCTAACCATACCGTTGTAGAGTTAAGCCGCCGTGGCCTTCAGGCAATGCATGTTATTCCAAAATCTGGTGAAAGTTTTGATATAACGTTCCCAGAATCAGTTTATAGCGTAGGTTTAGGCGCTAATCCTAGTTACGAGCAAGATCACGTTCGTGTGAGTTACACGTCAATGATAACGCCTAGAACTGTTTATGATTTTGATTTTAAAAGTAAGAAATTAGAAGAGCGCAAGCAACAAAAGATCCCATCAGGATACGACAAGAGCCAATATGAAACGGTTCGTTTAATGGCACCAGCTAGAGATGGAGCAGAGATTCCTATTTCTATTGTCTACAAAAAGGGTTTTAAGAAAGATGGTAGCCACCCGCTTTCTTTATATGCTTATGGCGCATATGGAGCTGGAATGTCACCTTCGTTTTCTACGACACGACTTAGCCTCTTAGATCGTGGTTTTGCCTATGCAATAGCGCACACTCGTGGCGGCGATGAAATGGGTTACAGCTGGTATCTAGATGGCAAAATGGACAACCGTAATAACGCATTCAACGATTTTGTTGATGTTGCAAAATACTTGGTCAAAGAGGGCTATGTAAACAGCGGTAATATTTCTATTGCAGGTGGCAGTGCTGGTGGCGAGATGATGGGTGCTGTGACACTTCAAGCTCCAGAAATGTGGCGTTCTGTAACGCTAATGGTCCCATTTGTTGATGTTCTCAATACTATGCTAGATGCATCATTACCGCTAACACCACCTGAGTGGAAAGAGTGGGGTAACCCAATCGAGAGCAAAAAGTATTTTGAGTTAATTCGCTCATACTCGCCATATGACAATATTGAAAAGCGCGAATATCCACCAATGATGGTAACGGGAGGGCTTAACGATCCTCGTGTGACTTATTGGGAGCCAGCAAAGTGGACAGCCAAAATGCGTGCGATGAAAACCGATGACAACCTGTTAATCATGAGAATGAATATGGGTGCGGGACACTTTGCAAACAGTGGGCGTTATGGACGTTTGATGGACCGTGCCGAGGAAATGGCGTTTGAAATTCTGGCACATCAAAAAAAATAAACTAAACTTTTATATATGACAGTAAGTTAGGGCCTTTTTCGGCCCTTTTTTCTTTAAAAGGATTAGTCTGTGGCCGAGTCGGCATTTACTACGCCAAAATTATTTCTATACAAAGAACTTTTAGTATCGAGGCGGTTATTGATCTTCGGTATTTTTTTATTGTTAATTGTGTTTGTTTGGCACAGCTATTTAACGGTAAAAGTTCACAAAGAGTACCAAGCCTCTTTAATGGAGTCGGTCTCTCTTCAGGTGGTTCGAGAGTATCAAAGTCACATTGACAGTTTGAGACAAGATATCCGCCATTTTGCTTGGGTTTATCAAAATGAGTTAAACGAGCTTGTTGCTCAAGGACCCTCGAGTAAGACAGAAGAGTACCTAAACTTATTAGAGCAATTGAGATTGGATATTCCGGATGTTCGACTTTTCTCTGTTATCGATGAAAAAGGTCACGGAGTTTTCAAACACATTACGGGGGACTTTCTCCAAGACTGTAAAGAAGAAATAAACTCCACTTTAGAGCATCAATCTCAGGAGCACTTGTTTTTACATCGCAGTGCCACGTCGATTCATTACGACTTATTAGAGCCCCTTGAAGGCTCAGAAAATTATATTTTCGTCGCATTTAAGCCAACCAAACTTATCGAATTACTCAGCGACTATCGATTACCTCAACAAGAGCTTTTCCTACTGAGACAGGACTTAGTAGGAAAGGTAGAACTTTCTTCTGTTAAAGCATTACAAGAGCAAGTTGTTACTAATTTACAGATGTCCGAACTTGAAGTGGCAGAATTTAGTGTGGTAACGCCTATCCCTGATACTCGTTGGCAAGTAGCGGTGCGTTTGGACAAAGAGTATTCAGATGAATTATTGTTCGATACGTATTCACGTTCGCTACTAATTTGGCTGGCGATTACAGTGGTGTTGTTAGTCAGTTATTTTTCAAAGCGGCAGCGTCTAATTTCACAATATAAAATGATGAAAAAAATTCAGTTTAATGAGTCCCATGACTCTTTAACTGGTTTGATGAATAGAGCGAGCTTTGTTCGACAGCTAGATGAGTCTGTATCGCTGCTCGAGCCTAAAACAGGCGGTGCATTTTTGGTTGATATCGATCGCTTTCAGGTTTTTAACAATGCACTTGGTTTTGGTAAGGGGGATGAGACTCTTAAGTTAGCCACTGAATTGATAAAAGAAATCGCACCTAGCAAAAGTTTAGTGTCGAGGATTAGTAATGATCAGTTCGCCGTTTTTTCACCACTCATTGAACATGCTGACGTACCAAAGTTTGCTGAAAGGCTGAGAAAAGAAATTGCAAATTTAGACTTAAGCCGAGTCGAAGCACAGTTTTCATTAACCGCTAGTATCGGTGTGATTGAATTAGACAATAGTTTTATTGATGGTGATCACGTTATGAATGCGTTAATGCTGAGCATTAAACTCGCCAAAGAAAAAGGCCGAAATCGTGTTCAGCAATACCAGTCAGCCGATCCAGCCTTAATAAAACATGCCAATGAAATGGAAGTTTTTAAAGCGGTTAGAGGGGCATTAACAGAAAGTAAATTTGAAATTTATCGTCAACGCTTGGTCCCAAGTCTTCACCAAAACAATGAGTCTGAACAACCTTCAACACAATCCGACACCTTTGAAGTATTGTTACGGATGACGGACAGCGAAGGCAAAATGGTAAGTCCTGGATTGTTTATCCCTGTTGCGGAAGAGCATAGTTTGGCAGTGGAAATAGATAAATGGGTCATTACTCAGACTTTCAAATATATTAACTCAGAGAATAGTAAAGATAATTATTGTATTAACTTGTCGGGGTTATCCCTTGCCGATGAGTCGATGGCGGATTTTGTTAAGTCCGCACTGGAAGCCAAAGCAATAAACCCGGCCCAGATTACATTAGAAATCACAGAAACCTATGCGATTACGCACTTAGAAGCGGCGATTTCTTTTATTGGTGAATTAACAAAACTAGGTTGCCAATTTGCGCTGGATGATTTTGGCAGTGGCTTATCTTCGTTTAGTTACCTTCAAAAGTTACCAGTCCAAAAATTAAAAATTGATGGTGTATTTATTCGTGATATCGCTAATTCCCCGCGTAACCAGACCTTTGTAAAAACCATGGTAGAACTTGCCAAGTCAATGGATATGCAAACGGTTGCTGAGTTTGTAGAAACAAAAGAAGAGCACGAAATATTGATGAACTTAGGTATTGATTACTGTCAAGGTTACTACTTCCACAAACCTGAACCTTGGCACTAGCTTTAAATGTTTCACGTTTGCCTATAAAAGCACTGTTATCCTTTAGTGCTTGATTATGAACTAGAGGTGACAAAATTTAGCATTGTGACAATCGCTTTTTTTGTGCATCAAAAACGTCATAGTTCGTTCATTTGTAGTCCATATTTTTGTCATGTTTAGCGTTAACACTAGTGCTGAATATCTGAGGTCCCCCTGTAGTCAGATACTGTGATTAGCCAAACCAACAAACTTTATAAGGGATGAATATGTCGACTTTAAAACCACAGTTTAAACTTTCAGTAATAGCGGTCACTCTGACTTTAGCATTAGCAGGCTGCGACTTAGACGGAGAAGACGGTGCTCAAGGTCCTCAAGGACAGCAAGGTGTTGCTGGTGCTGATGGACAGAATGGAACTGATGGCCAAAATGGCACTGACGGGCAAGATGGAGCAAATGGCGCTGACGGTCAAGACGGTGCTAATGGCAAAGATGGGCAAGACGCACAAGGTAGTTCTATTCCAGGACTGACCCGAATAGCGACGGTACCTTTGGGCGCAGAAGTCACGGGAATGTATTTAACGGAAGAAGGTGACTTGTTTTTTAACGCTCAGCACCCGTCCGACTCGAACATCACGGCTGACGCTAATGGAAAAGTATTTAACAAAGGGACAATTGGAGTCATTACAGGGCTCAACTTTAATCAAATTCCTGCCAATGTTGCATCGTCAGCAGTACCTATGACACAAGCTGAAATGGAAACGGTTCAGGTGGCAATTGGTGACTATCAAGTTCTGGCTCAAACGGGAGACACGTTAGATGGAAAAATTGCAAAGGGTGTAGGGCATATTTATTCATTTGATGGCGAAGTGTTAATTAATGAAAATCACAACCCTGACTTTAACGGTTTTGTACCAACAGGTCCTGGTGAAGGATATTTATTTACTAATTGGGAATTAATTCCAGGTGGCATGAGCCGTTTAAAGATCACTAAAAACACAGGTGGTCAGTGGTCAGTTGAAGAAGCCATGATGGTGGACTTTTCATCTGTGATGGGCACAGGCGCCAACTGTTTTGGTTCAGTATCACCTTGGGGGACGCCATTAACAGCGGAAGAGTGGATTATTGCAGATGACATGGATAACACGTCTTCTGGCTGGAACCACAGTGACCCGTCGCAAGTCAGTCCCTACCTTGAGGGCAATATTGCAGATATGTCGAACTACATAAATGGCAATACTGGCGGTACTATTTTCCCAAATACTTATCGTTATGGCTATATTGTCGAAGTGACAGAACCTACTACGGCTTCTCCAGTTCCTGTCAAGCACTTTACCCTTGGACGAGTACAACATGAAAACTCGGTCGTCATGCCTGACGAACGTACTGTTTATACAACCCAAGATGATACCGGCGGTGTTCTTCTCAAGTTTGTTGCCGATGCAGCCCAAGATTTGAGCTCTGGTACTTTGTATGCAGCGAAGTTGACTCAAGATAACTCGAAAGAGCCTGCTGTAACAGGGTTTGATGTGACATGGGTCGAGCTTGCAACGTCAAATAACAGTCAAATAGAAGCGTGGATTGCTGAGTATGACAATATTTCCCAAGATGACTACGTAGACGGTCAGAGTAACTACATGACGGTAGCGGATGTTGAAGCGTGGGCACGTGGTGATGCCACTTATCCAACGGTAGAAAATGGAGGTAGTACAGTCACGGCCGGTAGACCAATGGATGACCGAGCTGCATTTTTAGAAACTCGTCAAGCTGCTAAATATGCTGGTGCAACGGCTGAGTTTAGAAAGCTCGAAGGGATTAATATCAATCAAAAGCGAGCGAAGGAAGCCGTTGAGGGCGTGGATTTGATTGCCGGTGAAGTGGTCACCCAAGCTTATATGTATTTTGGTAATTCGGATATGGATAAAACCATGATTGACGATGAAGGTGATATTCAGCTTGATGATAGAGTCAAAGACTGTGGTGCGGTTTATCGACTACCATTGTTGGCGAATTACGATACGAATCGAATTGAACCTGTGTTAATGGGCAGTACCTACCGCTCTTCATTAGATAAGCCGGCTCGCTGTGATGCCAATAATATCACCCAGCCAGACAATGTGATGGTAATGGATGATGGCCGAATTCTAATTGGTGAAGATGCGAGCTCTGAGCGCACCAACGATACATTGTGGATGTACGATCCAAAAGTTAAATAAAGATACCCTAATATAAATCTGTAATAGAACAAGGACGAGAATAAATGCAATTTTTACGTTGTCATTACTTACTCATCGTTGTTGTTACGGTATCAATATTAATGGGCTGTGACAGTGACCGAGAGGTCACTATCACACCAGCCCAGTGGTACCTCGATAATAATGAAGTGTACAATCCTGAAGCGGTGATCCCACCACAGTGTTACACCAAAACCGAAGGGTCTAACAACCCTTGTTACGTTTGTCACCAAAGCTATTCGCTAGAAGAGCAAAGACCAAACGCGATGAACGATGGCCTTATTCAAGGTGCTTATATTTTCTCTGATGTGGGTGTGAGCAATAGCTGGCAAAATTTGTTTGTTGACCGCACCGATTTAATTAAACAAATTTCTGACCAAGAGATACTCAACTACGTCAATGAAGACAATTACACCGAACTCGAAAGCAAGCTTTCTGATCCTGAATGGCCGGCTCAAATTCCTTTCATAAAAAACTTACACCTTGGCAAAGAAGCGTTCGATGAGAATGGCTTAGCTCTCGATGGGAGCTATTGGGTCGCATATAACTACAAACCATTTCCAAGTACCTTTTGGCCGACAAATGGGTCAACAGGAGATGCGATGGTCCGTTTAGGAAAATCATATCGTGAGCTCAATGGTGAGTACTCTTTTGACGTCTACTTTACTAATTTGGCGCTAGTGGAAATGGCCATAAAAGATTTATCTGAGCTCTCCACTATTCCACTTGATGAGAGAGCTGTTGGGCGCGATTTAAATAACGATGGAAAACTAACTAAAGTCAGTCGTATAAAGAGGCAAAATCAATATGTGGGAGATGCGAGTCACAGGCCATTGTTAAAGATGTTATTCCCAGAGGAAACCGAATTCATGCATACCGTTCGCTATTTAGGTGTCGATGAGTCAGGAGAAACGGTGATCCCCAAACGAATGAAAGAAGTTCGTTATATGAACAAACACATGCTTCGAAAACGAGAAAATCTGCTCAGCACTTATTATTCCGAGCGCAAAGAAAAACACTTTGAAAAACTGCCAAGAATGATCCCTGCCGGCAAGCGTGGACTCGCTAATGGTTATGGCTGGACGATTAATGCTTTGATTGAGGACAAGGAAGGGAAGTTAAGGCCTCAACATCAAGAGGAGTTGGCGTTTTGTAATGGTTGCCATCGCTCTGTCGGCTCTACAATCGATCAGACGTTTTCTTTTGCTCGTAAAGTGGAAGGAAAAAAAGGCTGGGGTTATATCGATTTAAAAGCAATTACAGACGTACCGAGTCTAGGTGAAAAACAGGGAGAGTTTATTACCTATTTGGAGCGAGTGAACGGTGGTGACGAATTCAGACAAAATAAAGAGATGATTAAAAAGTGGTTTCATAAAAATGGTTCGGTGAACAAAGTTAAAGTAGCTAATGTCAGCAGTATTCATGAGCTCATTACTCCCTCTAAAGAAAGAGCCCTAAAGTTAAACAAAGCCTATAAAACCATAGTCGAAGAACAGTCTTTTTTGTTTGGGCGAGACGCAACTTTAGTAGAGGCGACCAATGTCCTTAAGCAAGTTGATGAAACGGCGACGCCGATCAATGAAGAACATCGGTATGTTTATGACTTGAGGTTGGAGTGGGAGCAATAGGTATGGAAGCGAATACTTATTTTATTTGGGAATTTGTATTTGCCAGCGTTCTTATGGCGATAGGAATTGGTATGGACGTGGCCATAGTGACAGTGTCTCGAGCGGCCTCTCTTCAGTGCCGTCGACTCGCCGTGGTGTGGGTGGTAGGTGTGACATTAACTCACACGTTATTGCCAATGTTTGGGTATTTGTTTACATACTACAGTATCAAACTTCATCCATTATTTACGCCCGCAGTAGGTCTGATAGCAAGCGGGCTTATTTTGTTTTATTTAGTTACAGAACTAAAAGCCTATTCTAGTTCTGTTGACGATGAATTGGCGACGGAGTCTCAAGAAAGTTGGGGGGTTAATCCACAAGGTAGCACCGGTCAAATGCCAACATTCTCAAGACAACAATTATTTGGGACTGTCGGGTTGATTATAGCCGTTAGTTGGGATGCGCTCTGGTCGGGACCCGCAAAATCAGCGCAAGTCACCGACTGGCCGGAATATTGGGTGTGGAGTTCTTTTGTTGTTGTCGGCTTTATCATTTCGTTACTATCAGTTGCGGCGCTTAAACTCGGTTACTCAATCTATAAGGTGATGATAAATAAGTCCCTTATTAGTAGTTGTAGTAATGCTGAGGTCTCGAAATCGATAGGTGGTCTCAATGGACAGAGTACGTTGCATAAGTTGAGCATGGGGCGGTTTATTACCGCTTTAATTCAGTTTGGTGTGATCGGTTATTTTGGTTTACTCGCCGTCACGACCTACACATTTGGCGTGGTAATTCCTTGGTGGTTGTTATTACAGTTGTCTTTTACGTGTGTCATGGTGGCGCTGCTTATTGTCGGAAATCAAAGCTCGGCGTCGCGAGCGGTGACTTAATCACCGCTTTTATACTTTGGTATCCAGGGTGAATAATGGTCACTGTATTAAACTGGGTGGACGGGACATTGAGCATCTAAAGTTAGCCTAAACTCTGCCTGTCGTAGGCTCATGGCATCAAAAGTAAACAGAGTATTAAAGTTAGAGTTCTGGCCTAGCAATGTCATGATGGCCAAGTTGGCTTGCATTCCTCCAACAACGGCCAATAAGGTACTGAGTACGCCTGCATTTTGGCAATTGTTGGCAGGTGTTGGTAAGTCCTTTGGAAATACGCATTCAAGGCAAGCTGAATTTGTCTGAGCAAAATCAAAGCTCATTAGCTGCCCTTGGGTACGTGTGGCGGCAGCCGTAATGAGTCGACGTTTAGATTTAACACAAGCTTGGTTCACAAATAATCGGGATGTTTTATTGTCTGAGCAATCCAATACAAGATCAAAATTAGTCCACTCAAAGGCGGAGTGTGATGACACCGTTTGAATATTATCTTGATAAGTTTGAATGTGAACGAGAGGGTTTAGTTTCGATAAAACGTGTTGGGCTGCCGTTACTTTTGGTTGCTGTAAATTCTCATGATTAAACAGTACTTGTCGTTGTAGGTTACTGATCTCTACGACATCATGGTCGACTAAGGTCAAGTGACCAACACCAGATGCCGTTAAATATTGGGCCACAGGGCAACCAAGTCCACCCATACCGACGATAAGAACACGTGAGTTTTTCAATTGGAGCTGACCTTTTTCTCCAATACTCTCGAGCATAACGTGTCTATTGTAGCGCAAATATTCTCGGTCGCTTAACCGTTCCTTTGAGCTTTGGGGTGGAGGAGTTGTGGTAATTGATGATGGAGAAGTCATTAATCGTTTCCTATTTCAGACGCCAGCATTTATGAGGATGCGTGAGAGCACTTAGACTTTGAAGAAGGTGAGGCAATGAGCTTTTCAAATTGCTCAACAGCCGATTTTGGGCAAGGTGCATTAGTGATTGCAGTAACAACCGCAATACTCTCTGGCCCCGCTGACAAAACAGACTGGGCATTTTCTAGAGTTATTCCGCCAATTGCGACAATAGGGACCTCATTCTGCAAGTCGCACAGTTGTTGTAGATTGTTCAAGCCTTGAATTTGTCCTGTCATATCTTTGGTTTGAGTTGGGAATATCGCACCAATAGCTAAGTAACTTGGTTTTAGTTGTAATGCTGCCAAATACTCAAAATGACCATGGGTACTGACGCCAAGACACAACCCTGCTGCTTTGATTGCAGTTAGGTCAGCTTCTTTTAAATCCTCTTGTCCCAAATGAACTCCAAAAGCCCGGTGTTTAATTGCTAACTCCCAGAAATCGTTTATAAACAATTGGGCATCATATTGATTACTGAGGGTTACTGCTTGTTCTATGGCTTTATCAAGAGCGTCTCCGTTAAGGTGTTTGTCTCGGTATTGAATGGTTTTTACACCGGCTTCAAGTAACACCTTCAACCAAGCTAAATCTGGAACCACGGGGTATAAAGCTAGTTTATTTGTGTCCAAGGTTTTAAAGCCTTTGGGTGCGGTCAATTCGGATGAACTTGGTGTGGATGTCGAGGAATCCGCGGACCGAGAGTTTGCCTTAGAGTGAGAGGTCGGCGTTGAAGCTCTTGTTAAATTTTGACGCTCAGTTAAAGACAGAGATTCAGGTAAAGATAGAGCTTCAGATAAAGATAGAGGCGACGCTAAACTCGATGAAAAGTCTCTAGAAGTAACAGGAAAAACCGTTAGCTTATCTGGTACGCCTTGTTGGACAATCGGTCCATAAATCAAATCCGTTGAATTGGCTAGTTTTCGGTCTATTTGAATTTTTTTTGTGGCAATTAATCCATCATTAATGAAAGCCTTTGCAATGGTAATGGCATCTCTAAAGTGTTGGCCTTTTGCTAGTTCTGTCGCAAGAGCGGAAGCAAACGTGCAACCAGTACCATGAGTACGCTCGGTTTCAACTTTGGGGGTGCTTAACCAATACGTATTTTGTTGGGGGTTATTATTTAATGTGAAATCAAAGTCCATTCCCAAATCAATACAGAACCCGGACTCAATGTCGACATGTCCTCCTTTTATCACGACAGCTTTACAACCTAGCTCATTAAATCGCATGGCTGCGCTTTCCATACACGATGGTGAAAACAAATAAACTCCGGTAAAAAGCTGAACTTCTTTGGCGTTTGGAGTGATGACATCAACCAGTGGTAGGAAGTCAGATTTAAGTGTTTCCACTAAGTTATCTTCTGTTAAATGATCGCCGTTAGTCGCCGATATGACAGGGTCAAAAACAACAATAGGAGGGGGTAGATGACTCAAAGATTTCCATGTTTTTAGTTGCCTGCATAGCCAGTCTATTTGTTCTGCGTTAGCCAGCAGGCCCACCTTTATTACTTGAGGTAAATGATCTGTCTCCGCATCTTCGAGTGAACTTGCCATGATCAGAGCTTCAAATTGAGACTGTAGTACTTCTATCGAGACCGCATTGATACTGTTAACGGCCAACTGGTTTTGTGCCGTAACGGCTGTCACTATGGTATTAGGCATACCGCCTAACGCATGAATAGTTTTGGTGTCTGCCTGAATTCCAGCTCCTGCGGTACAGTCCGAGCCTGCAATACTCCAAACCAGAGGGCTTACAGAGTGTGTTGGAAGTTTGCAGTCGTTAGGCTGCGACTTCACAGTTTGGCAAGTTTTGCCTTTCGTCATTGGTATATCAGTCATGGTGTTCATAATTATCTTGATGCCAAAAAGGCATACCTATCGTTGGAGTGCTCGGTGATGCACTGTTTCGCTTGGGCATCAGGCCTGCTTCATAACCTAACCGTCCTGCTTTAATGCTATGCTTAAATGCGTTTGCCATGGCGACAGGGTTGGTGGCCTTTGCAATTGCAGTATTGAGTAAAACACCATCGTAGCCCATCTCCATCGCCATACAGGCGTCGGATGGTTTGCCAATCCCCGCATCTATTATTAGCGTAGTATCTGGTAAGCGTTGACGAATCGTCTCCAGAGCGTAGCGATTGAGAATACCTTGGCCCGAACCGATAGGGGAGGCCCAAGGCATGACAACCTCGCAACCAACATCCACCAAGCGTTGACAAACAATTAAATCATCCGTGCAATAAGGAAGTACTTTAAAGCCCATATTTATCAACTTTTTAGCAGTTTCAACTAATTGAATAGTATCGGGCTGTAGCGAAAATTCGTCACCAATTAGCTCTAGCTTTATCCAATCGGTCGCAAAGACCTCTCGACTCATTTGCGCAATGTTGATCACCTCTTTAGGCGTTTGGCAGCCAGCCGTATTGGGCAAAAGGGTCAGCCCTAGTGTTTGTATATGTTGCCAAAACGCATTGTCATTAGAGCTGGGCTGGGAGCGGTTAGAAGATACCGCCTGTCGTCTTAGCGACAAAGTGATGATTTGACTTTCACTTTGTTTAACCGCTTCGGTCATTATTGCCAGAGTTGGATAAAGTGCACTTCCAATCAATAGTCGGTTATCAAAGCTTTGGTCATAAATGGTCAACTTGTTTTCGATTTGCTTCATTGGGTTTCTCTAATGTTCGGCTTGAATTACTCTAGGGGGCCATATCAAGCTGGGTTAGGAGTTTGTTATCCACCAAATATGGGTGACACTACATCCACTGCGTCACCTTCACTTAATAGAACACAAGAGTATTGAGCCCTTGCTACAAACTCGCCATTAACCGCGACTGAAAATGGTGGTGTAAAATCAAGTTGTGCCAAAGCGGCATTGATGGTTTCTTTTTCCTTAAATTCAAAGGTAACTTGTTGACCATTAACAATTAAGTTCATTGTTGATCCTCATAAATTTGTTTTTTAGACAAAGTCGGTGAAATAGCTGGAGTGAGTGGCATGTGTAAGTCCGAGGGCTCCTCAAAAACGCAAGGAAGGTTAAGGCTCAACCTTTCACCTATGATTGGCCAAACTTGTTTAATCAATGTTGGCAGTAATAGGTATCCGTGACGATATAAGCCATTAATTTGAATTAATCTATCGCGCTCTTTAACAATAGGTAAATGGTCTGGCATAGCCGGGCGTAAACCGACACTTGCTTGCTCTATTTGGGCTTCAGAAAATCCAGAGTGAATACTAAATGCGGCGGATAATAACTCCAGAGTAGAGCGAACCGTTATCGGCGAATCTGATTCTGACTCTATTTCTGTGGCGCCAATAACAAAGCGGTGATTGGGTTTTGGGACAACATAAAGTGCGTATTTGGGGTGCATAAGCCGGATAGGTCGTGCCAAATTGACTTCGGGCGCATATACCCGAATAACTTCGCCTCTCACCCCCCGAAGTGTCTTCAAGTTATGCTCTGTTTTGGCACCGACTCCTCGACAATCTATGACCAAATCAAATGACTCATCAGCGCGGTTTAATAATTCACTAGGTGACGTGATTGTATTCTCGCGAATGTGGACGTGGCTTGCTTTTAGTTTTGAGTCCACTTCATTTAAAAAGGCGTCGTTATCGAGATGCGCTTCGCCCTCAATAAAGTAACCACCTGCTATACGTCTAGTAAGCTCTGGTTCCAGCGACTCAATATCAACAGAACTGACCGCTCGAAGTCTATCTTTTTTTTCATCAGGGATTTGATTGTTAAAATGATGTAATTCAGCCAAATCCTGCGGAAAAGCAACCACCAAAGAACCGCGCTGGTGGAAGTGTTTTGAATGACAACCCAAGACTGATAGTAACTTAGGCCAAAGGTTGACACTTTGCTCGCCCATGTCACAAATTAAACACGGACTGTGAGTCGCCTCAGCCGTTGGCGCAATCATCGCTGCGGCAATTTTTGCAGTTTGCTCAGAATCAGACAGCTGGCCTTTGTCAAATAAGCTTATGACGGCTTGTTGTGGCAAAGTGTTGTGCAGCATTAGGGCAAGGGTTCGCCCTAATAGTCCAGCTCCTACGATAGCTACATTCACAGTCAGTGTCCTAAACGCGTTTATTCGATGTCTGCGCTTTGAGCAGCGTGATAAAGCTCAGAGCCCTTTGCTTTAAAGGTTTGTGACATCTCATCCATGCCAACCATTTTAATGGTCAATAAGTCATCGTCGTCTTTATTGTTGTTAAGGTTGGCAGAGTAATCTCGAACTTCTTGAGATATTTTCATTGAGCAAAACTTTGGTCCGCACATACTGCAAAAGTGAGCAACCTTGCCTGATTCTTGTGGCAAAGTTTCATCGTGGTAGGCCAAGGCACGCTCGGGATCCAAACTCAAGTTAAATTGATCGTGCCAGCGAAACTCAAAACGTGCTTTTGACAAGGCATTATCACGAATTTGTGCGCCTGGATGACCTTTGGCTAAATCACCGGCATGAGCGGCAATTTTGTAGGTGATTAGTCCCTCTTTGACATCTTCTTTGTTTGGCAAGCCCAAGTGCTCTTTAGGGGTTACGTAACACAACATTGCGCAGCCGTACCAGCCGATGTTGGCTGCACCTATTCCAGATGTGATGTGGTCATACCCGGGTGCAATATCGGTAGTGAGTGGTCCAAGCGTATAAAATGGCGCTTCGTCACAATGCTTGAGTTGCTCCTCCATGTTTTCCTTTACCATGTGCAGTGGAACATGCCCAGGGCCCTCTACCATGACTTGAACGTCGTGTTTCCAGGCGATTTTTGTCAGTTCCCCTAAGGTTTTTAATTCGCTGAACTGAGCCTCATCGTTAGCGTCAGCGACTGAACCTGGTCGCAGGCCATCACCGAGACTAAAGGCAACATCGTACTGCTTACAAATCTCACAAATATCTTCAAAATGGGTATACAAGAAGTTTTCTTGGTGATGTGACAAGCACCATTTGGCCATAATAGACCCACCACGAGAAACAATACCTGTGACACGTTTTGCAGTCATTGGTATATAGCGAAGTAAGACACCAGCGTGAATAGTGAAGTAATCTACCCCTTGTTCAGCTTGTTCGATAAGAGTGTCTCTAAATATTTCCCACGTTAGGTTTTCAGCGACGCCATTTACTTTTTCTAAGGCTTGATAGATAGGAACGGTGCCTATTGGGACCGGTGAATTGCGAACAATCCACTCTCGAGTTTCATGAATATATCGGCCTGTAGACAAATCCATTACGGTATCTGCGCCCCACTTGGTGGACCATACGAGTTTTTCTACCTCTTCTTCAATGCTTGAAGTCACCGCTGAGTTACCTATATTGGCGTTAACTTTGATTAAAAAGTTACGACCAATGATCATAGGCTCGGTTTCTGGGTGATTGATGTTACAAGGAATAATGGCCCTGCCTCTGGCTACTTCGTCACGGACAAACTCTGGCGTGATCTGTTCAGGTATCTCTGCCCCAAAACTTTGGCCTTGATGTTGTTGTTTTAGAATGTCGCCTTTTAACGCTTGGCGTTTGAGGTTTTCGCGAATCGCAATGTATTCCATTTCTGGGGTGATGATACCTTGTTTGGCGTAATGCATTTGGGTGACGTTTTTACCAGTTTTGGCACGACGAACTTTTGGTAAGTTATCGAAGCGAATGTGGTCAAGACCTTCATCCGCAAGTCTTTGTTGACTGTACCCCGATGAAGCGCCCGCGAGTTCTTCAGTATCGTTGCGCTGGGCTATCCATTCTGCTCTAAGTTTCGGTAACCCTTTGTGCACGTCTATCTGAACGTCGGGGTCAGTATACGGACCTGAGGTATCGTAAACTTGTATTGGATCGTTCGGTTCTAAAATTGGGTTGTCTTTGTCACCGCCAATGAGTGAATCGGCAAGTGCAATCTCCCGCATACCGACTTTAAGGTCGTGATGTTGGCCTTTAATATAGACTTTTTTTGAATTAGGAAATTGTTGATTTGAGCAATGGTTAATGAATTCGGCTGCCTGCTCTCGGCGTTCGCGTCTAGTAAGTTGTGTCATTTTCTGCCTTTCGTATTTGAATAATTAAGCACAAAAGACGGAGTGTAGAGAGTGAGTAGAGAAGGGCAGAGCAGCAAAACGAACGTCGATAATTACGTTGTGTTTGATTGGTTCTACCTTTTAGTGTCTACCTTGTTTCCTTCGCAGATATTAATCAGATCAGGTTCTACGGATCCCGCGCAATGCGATCTCAGCCCCTTGGTTTTCACCGGGCACTCCGACAAGTTCTTTTTCATCATAGGGGAAAATGAAGGCAGCTGACAAGCGCTATTTATTGATTTTATTTATTAATTGCTCAACCAAACGATTAACTTTAGGCGATAGCTGGCGGTTGTATGGATATAACGCCCATATGGGTTCATCCATTACTTGAAGGTCATCCAGAATAGAAATGAGCGTCCCTTGATTTAAGTGTGACTCGACATAATAGTCGGGTAACAACACCAATCCCAAACCCTTTAAAGCTGCATCTGTAAGGGCAGCTCCACTGTTGTATTTGAGGCGTCTCGTTGGCTTGATGAAACGCTTTTTGCCAGCTTCATTAAAACGCCATGTATCGTTGGAACCCATTAGGCACTTATGCTGATTGAGAGCATCGAGATTAATTGGGCAACCATATTCGTCGAAATACTTTGGAGAGGCGCACAAATAATTGCGCCTTACCGCTAATTGTTTGGCCATCATGGTAGAGTCATTAAGCTGGCCAATGCGAATCGCCAAGTCCAACCCATGCTCAATGAGATCTAGCTTTTTATTGGTCAGTTCAACCTCAGCCGTTACCTCTGGATAATCCAGTAAAAACTCATTTAATACAGGTAATATAATGCGCTCACCATAGGTGGTTGGTGCAGTAATACGAATATTTCCTTGTGGCGTATCCTGTAATTGACCAATTGCTTGCTCGGCTTCACTAAGTCCTTCAACGAGTGCCTTAGTGTGTCGATAAAACAATGCCCCTTCATCGGTTAATGAAACTTTTCTCGTCGTTCGATAGAGCAGTTTGGTGTTGAGACGACGTTCTAATTGACTGACTAGTCGGCTGACTTGTGCCACCGAAGTGGATAACGACAACGCCGCTTTTGTAAATGATCCATGTTCGGCGACGGCAGAAAACTCACTAATCCCTTCCCAATTGTTTTTATTCATGTTTTACCTGTGTATGGTGGATAACTATGCGAAAGAGTAGGTTTTTATTATTACAAATATGTAAAAGAGATTTTTATTTTAGTGGGATTATGTTCGGTTGTGAAATAAATATAATGAACCACGAATTTCAAATGTACTAAACTGAAGTTCAATAGCTGTGTAATTTACCTTTTCATTTTCGCTATTGAACAACTCGCTGAATGTTGTCACAGCGAATACATCAAAAAGGAGTCAGAATGTCAGACCAATTTATCAAATCGAAAGCGGCCGTCGCGTGGGGACCAAACCAACCAATGAGCATTGAAGAAGTTGATGTCATGCTGCCAAAAAAAGGCGAAGTGTTGGTTAAGATTGTCGCTTCTGGTGTTTGCCACACTGATGCTTTTACCTTATCAGGTGAAGATCCAGAAGGTGTTTTTCCGGCTATTTTAGGCCACGAAGGTGGTGGTATTGTTGAGCAAGTTGGCGAGGGCGTAACAAGTGTGAGCGTGGGCGATCACGTCATTCCGTTATACACACCTGAGTGTGGTGAGTGTAAGTTCTGTACGTCTGGTAAGACTAATCTTTGTCAAAAAATTCGCGAAACTCAAGGTAAAGGCCTGATGCCAGATGGCACCACCCGTTTTTATAAAGACGGTGAGCCAATTTATCACTACATGGGAACGTCGACCTTTTCTGAGTATACGGTTCTGCCAGAGATTTCATTAGCTAAAGTCAACAAAAGTGCCCCACTTGAAGAAGTTTGTCTACTCGGTTGTGGTGTAACAACGGGTATGGGCGCGGTAATGAATACAGCTAAGGTGGAAGAGGGCGATACGGTTGCTATTTTTGGTTTAGGTGGCATCGGCTTGTCGGCCATTATTGGTGCAACAATGGCCAAAGCCTCTCGAATTATTGCCATTGATATCAACGAATCTAAATTTGAGTTGGCCAAAAAGCTAGGAGCGACAGACTGTATTAATCCAAAAGAGTATGACAAGCCTATTCAAGACGTTATTGTAGAAATGACCGATGGCGGTGTGGATTATTCCTTTGAGTGTATTGGCAATGTCGACGTAATGCGTTCGGCACTTGAGTGTTGTCACAAAGGATGGGGGGAGTCAGTGATCATTGGTGTTGCGGGCGCTGGCCAAGAAATTTCAACTCGTCCATTCCAATTGGTTACCGGTCGAGTATGGCGAGGAACGGCATTTGGTGGCGTGAAAGGCCGCTCTGAACTACCAGATTATGTTGAGCGTTATCTGGCCGGTGAGTTTAAGTTAAACGATTTTATTACCCACACAATGGGCTTAGAGGATATTAACTCCGCGTTTGATCTGATGCACGAAGGTAAGAGCATTCGCTCGGTTGTTCACTTCGATAAATAGTCAATTTTTATTATGGCGGTGCATTGGCACCGCTTTTTTGTAAAAGTAAGGAGGTCAAATGACACTAAATCAACGTTCGGCAACACGAAGCTTCGGTGGTTGGCACAAGCAGTTCAGTCATGAATCGAGTACGCTCAACTGTGAGATGGCTTTTGCCGTTTTTCTTCCTCCTCAATACGAAAGTAAAAAAGATCTTCCCGTTTTGTATTGGTTATCAGGACTAACATGTACTGACGAGAATTTCATGCAAAAAGCGGGAGCACACCGTATTGCAGCACAGTTGGGAATTGTGATTGTTGCTCCTGATACAAGCCCTCGTGGTGAGTCTGTAGCGGATGATGAGGGATATGACTTAGGAAAAGGTGCAGGGTTTTATATCAATGCGACTCAATCTCCGTGGGACCAGCACTATCACATGTACGATTACATCGTTGATGAGTTACCACAGTTGATAGAATCGGAGTTTGGGGTTTCGCCTAAACGCGCCATCGCAGGCCATTCTATGGGCGGACACGGAGCTCTTACTATTGCTCTAAAAAATCCAGACAAATATGCATCGGTATCGGCTTTTAGTCCAATTTGCAATCCGATGGAATGCCCTTGGGGACAGAAAGCTTTTACGGCTTATTTAGGGTCTGATAAATCAGTTTGGGCTCAAAATGACGCGAGTGTTTTAATGGCCCACGCTGTCGACTTGGTTCCAGCTTTGGTTGACCAAGGCTTAGATGATGGCTTTTTAGAGGAGCAACTTAAGTTAGAGTCACTGGAAATCGCGGCAGCTAAAAATAACTATCCGCTAACGGTAAACAGGCATGAAGGGTATGATCACAGCTATTATTTCATTTCGAGTTTTATCGATGAGCACATTAAGTTTCATGCAGGGCATTTGATGTACTAGCTAGCCTTTTAAGGTGCTAAATAAGAGCAAAGTATTATTAAGCAGTATGTTCGTTGGTACAGTTTAATTAAAAATGCAGCTAGATTAGAGCTTACTAAAATAAAATATTGAAAATCTGTACAGTTTTGTTACGTTTTGACTAACCTTAATCATAAAGCGGTTGTTAGGGTCAGCCAACTATGAAAGTAAAACAATTCAGATTTACCGATGGAACGTGGGATTCGCAAATCCAATCTGACGACAGTGTCGACTTAGTGCTAGCGTTTGGATGTCGCGAACTCATTAAAAAAGATTCAATTCAAAACGACATATTTTCAAACTTTCAACATTCTAATGTCATTGGCTGTACCACAAGTGGTGAAATTGCCGGGACTCGAATTCTCGACGATTCACTCGTGGTCACGGCCATCTCTTTTGATAAAACCCCACTTGAAGTCCGTTCAGCAGATGTCACTCAATTTGACTCGCTAGAAGCCACTGTTGATGAATTAACGGCAACCTTGCCAAAAGACGATTTGAGATACTTATTAGTGTTGTCAGACGGTCAGTTAGTTAACGGTACGCAGTTGGTTGAAGCCTTGTCTGCAAGGCTCCCTGATGCAGCACTTATAACTGGTGGGCTTGCAGGCGATAAAGATAAGTTCTTTGAAACCGAAGTGTGGCACAACCAAAGCATTTCAGCAGGTAAAATAGTCATATGTGGCCTATACGGTGATGCAATAAACCTCTCTTCTGGCTCATTCAGTGGTTGGAAATCTTTTGGTCCCGAACGCCTAATTACAAAATCAGATTCGAACAAGTTATTTGAACTTGATGGTCAATCTGCATTGGAACTCTATAAAGAGTATTTAGGTGAATACGCAGCCCAATTGCCTGCGTCAGCATTGCGATTTCCACTCAGTGTTCGACTGCCTGACTCAGACGAAACCATCATACGTACAATATTAAACATTGATGAAGACGAGCAAAGCTTAATTTTTGCCGGGGATATGCCACAAGGTTCATACGCTAAGTTAATGCGTGCCAATATTGATAACTTAATTGATGGTGCTCAAGAGGCGGCAACGATGGCCCTTGATAAGGCCAAACAAGAAAGTGGCGCGTCACCTCAGTTGGGATTATTGATTAGCTGTGTAGGTCGTCGTCTGGTGTTGCAACAAGAAACGGAATACGAGTTAGAAAGCATTGAAGAACTTTTGCCAGAGTCGTGTCCATTAGCAGGCTTTTACTCATACGGTGAAATCTCACCAATTGCAGAAGGTAAAAATAGCGCTCTGCACAACCAAACGATGACCATTACTTTCTTCTCTGAGAGTTAGTAAAAACATGCATCGATTATTAAAGCGACAAATGAAGCGTCACTTGAGCGTGCAATCTATTGGCGGTGAAACTTTAAAAGAGCTGACTACCGAACAACTCAAGGACTTCATTGATGCCGTTGGCGATGCTTATGGTCAACTAGAGCAAGAGCGGGAAATCATCGAACGCTCTTTGGATTTGGTCTCAGTCGAACTATCAGAGCGCAATGAAGCCTTACGTGAGGAAATAAACAAACAACAAGAATCGGCCGCGACCATCAGGCGACAAGCTTATTATGATGCATTAACAGGGTTGCCAAATCGAGTATTACTCGATGATAGACTCAAACATGCGATTCAATACAGTACCCGTTTTAACAGTAAAGTCGCAGTCCTGTTTATTGATTTAGACGACTTCAAAAAAGTAAACGATAACGCAGGTCATTACGCTGGTGATATGGTTCTTAAAGAGGTCGCTGAACGAATAAATGAGTGTGTACGAGAGGTCGATACTGTTGCTCGTCTTGGCGGCGATGAGTTTGTTTTACTGCTAGAGAATATTGAGGCTTTAGATAAAGTCAGTGCTATTTGTGAACGGATCATCGTTAGTTTGGCGAAGCCTTTTAGCTTGGCAGATAATGACTACTTTATTTCCTCAAGCATCGGAGTAAGTATCTATCCGCAAGATGGCAAGGACCAAGAAGAATTAATGCGTAAGGCTGACATGGCCATGTACCAGTCAAAGGCGTTGGGTAAAAGTACCTTTCAGTTTTTTGATAAGTCTATGGAAGCCAACTCTCAATTCCATTTACAGCTTGAAAACCAATTGCGTAATGCTATCGAAACGCAGCAATTCAGTTTGGTTTATCAGCCGAAAGTATGCTTAAAAGATAATAAAGTGACTGCGTTAGAGGCATTGATTCGATGGTTCGATGATGAAGGAAACTTTATTTCACCCGCAGACTTTATACCGCTTGCAGAGCAAACCGGTCTTATTGATAAAATTGGTGAGTGGGTTTTGGATACGACTTGTCAACAAATGGCCGAGTGGCGTGAAGAGGGAATAGACCTTATACCCATCTCAATCAATGTATCTCCCATCGAGTTTAATAACTCCGATTTAGTGAAACGCTTTGAAAAAACATTACAAAAATACCAAATACCGCCCGAAACCATAGAAATAGAGATTACAGAGTCAATTTTCTTTGAAGACTTGGAAAAAATGTGCGAGCGTCTAGACAAAATTCGAGCCTTGGGGATCTCCGTTGCGGTTGATGATTTTGGTACTGGCTTCAGTTCGTTACAGTATTTACATCAACTACCAATAGATGTCCTTAAAATAGACCGTTCGTTCATTATGGAATTAGAGACGCAAAGCCACAATGCGGCGATTGCTGACACTATAATAACGTTAGCCCATAATCTTAACTTAAAGGTGGTGGCTGAAGGTGTCGAATCTCTTGGCTCGATAGATTTCTTGGCAGAGCGGAAGTGTGACTTAGCTCAAGGGTTTTATTTTTATAAGCCATTGAGTACTGAGGCAATTACAACGTTGCTTAAGTCAGACCGCAAAGCCAGTTAA
Organism: Psychrosphaera sp.; assembly: GCF_982872775.1. Taxonomy (NCBI): domain Bacteria; kingdom Pseudomonadati; phylum Pseudomonadota; class Gammaproteobacteria; order Alteromonadales; family Pseudoalteromonadaceae; genus Psychrosphaera; species Psychrosphaera sp. The sequence goes on from NZ_CEYNSH010000011.1 coordinate 75,184, forward strand.
CTCATTATGACTTAAGGTAAAAATGAAAACCGTCACTGACTCTGAACAAATCAAACAAAGCGCTCATTCAGCGCTTTTGTTTTTATCTATTGCCGCAACTACCGTTTTCTCTAATCAAGTATTTGCGAATGACACTAAAGTCCCTCTGCAAAAGAACCAGCAGGACAGTGCACAAAAGCTAGCGAAACAAACACCACAAAAAAGCGTCCTGAAAAGCACAAAGCGAAACCAAATAAACCCAACGTCCTCTATCGAAGTGATCACGACCACAGCGAGTCGCAATGAAGTGGGATTGTCAGAGGTTCCGTTGGCGTTATCAGTGGTTAATAACAGCAATATCAAAAACGTTGGTATGGTGCATATTGAGGAGGCGATGCAACTTGTCGCGGGCGCTAACTTACACCGAGGTAATGGCCAAGAATATTTACCTGCATTGCGTTCTCAAGTGCTTTCAGGAGCCGGAGCGTGTGGTGGTATATTAACGCTTGAGGATGGCATTCCACTGCGCTCAGCGGGCTTTTGCAATATTAATGAGTTATTCGAAGCTCACTCCGAAATGGCCAGTCGTATTGAAGTGTTAAAAGGGCCAAGTTCTGCTTTATATGGCTCAAACGCGATTCATGGCGTGGTTAATGTTATTACGCCAAACACTGCATATGATCATGCTTCAGCGGGACTAGACATAGGGTCATATGGATACTCTCGTGCACGTGTGTCAGCGGGGATAGATGATGAAGCACATGGCTTGGGCATCATCGCTACCGTGACCAACGATACGGGTTATCGCGATGACGAAAGTGTAAAGCAACACAAGGTGTCATTACGCCATACCTTCTTACCTCAACACGCTGCATTGCCTGGGCTTAATGTAGTCAGTGGTTTGACGTATATGGATTTGGATCAAGACACTGCCGGGTTTATTGAAGGTTTTGAAAGCTACAAAGACAAGACGATTGCTCAACAAAACTTTGACCCTGACGCATTTCGACAAGCCTCAGCGTTGAGGCTGTGGTCAAAAATTAATTGGCAACAAGACCAAACTAATATTTCAATTACGCCTTATGCTAGAGATCAAGAAATGAAGTTCTTTAAACACTTCTTACCGGGCACACCGCTTGAGAATAATGCACAGCAAAGTATTGGTGTTCAGTCTTTATTTGAAACCGAGTTAACACATAACTGGCAACTTAATTACGGTATTGATACTGAGCTGACGGAAGCAACATTTGATCAGTTTCAATCGACCCCGACTAGCGGCTCTCCATTTTTAATGGCGACGATTCCACAAGGTAAACACTATGATTATGAAGTCGATGCGTTTATGTGGGCGGCATTTGCTGACGCAAAATGGAGTTCAAACCGTTGGCAGGTGAATATAGGTGGTCGCTTTGAGTCAATTCGATACGATTATCAAAACCTAATGCTAGATGGTCGTACTAAAGACAGTGGTGAAGCTTGTGGTTTTGGTGGCTGTCGATACAGTCGTCCAGCGTCTTCAGAGAATACCTACCAGTACTTCTCACCGACAATATCTGTCAGTTATCAATTGAATGAGGGTCTTCAATTGTATGCTACATCTGGCAAAGGCTTTAGGGCGCCTCAAGGCGCAGAGCTGTTTCAATTACAACGAGAGCAAACAATTGCGCAGTTAGAAGAAGAGACAGTGACGAGCTTTGAAGTTGGCCTCAAAGGTTTTTATCAACAAGGTCGTTTTTTATTGTCATTGTATGACATGGATAAGGACAATACGATATACCGAGACAGCGACTTCTTTACTATCAGTAATGGTCAAACGTCTCATCAAGGTATTGAACTTGAGGCGAATTGGCAAGTGACTTCACTATTTGAAGTCGCCTTTGCGGGTAGTCACTCAAGACACAAATACCAAAGCGATCAGTTTAGCGGTGGCCTGAATATTAACGGCAATGACATAGATACGGCACCTAAAAACGTAGCAACATTGATGGCGAGTTATCAAGTGGATGAACAAGTGAAACTTGGCTCTAGTTTAAGAGCTGTGAGTAGTTATTTCACCGATCCGGAAAACTTCAATAAATATGAGGGACATCAGGTGGTAGACACATTTGTTCAATGGCAAGTAAATCCAATGTTAAAAATTCGATTTGTAATTAAGAATGTATTGGATGAGCGATATGCTGAGCGTGCCGACTATACGCGTTTTACCCAAGACCGTTACTTTCCGGGTAAGCCAAGGAACGTCATGTTAACTGCGGATTATCAGTGGTAACCATCAAAGGTAGCTATCACTTGTAACAACGACGAGGTGCTTCAAAGGGTCTAATAAAGCCGGTTAATAACCGGCTTTTTTGTAGACAAAAATACCACATCAGCGTCAATTAAAGGTGGGCGATACACTCAACTTCGATAAGTGAATTTAGTGCAAGTTCTTTAACCGCAAAGGCACTGCGAGCAGGATAAGGCGGTATAAAATATTGGGTATATATTTTGTTAAAACGAGCAAAGTCATTTATGTCCGTTAACATCACAGTGCATTTGACCACTTGGCTCATGCTATAGCCGTAGTTCTCTAATGTATTTTTAATATTCTTCATTGTTTGATGCGCTTCAGCTTCAAAGCCGCCCGGAGCCAATGCGCCCGTTTTAGGATCAAAGCCTATTTGCCCTGACATAAAAAGCGTTTCGCCAGCAAGGACAATATCTGAAAACGGTAGTGCAGCATTCGCCGCTTTACTGTTTAAAAAAGTGATACTGTTCTTGTCACTAGAAGCTGTTTTGAGGGGCAATTCCACGGCAACCGCAGAGGTTGTTATGGCACTTGCAGCTAAAAAGCCCATTACAGCTACGTTCAATATTGAAGACAGAATTGGGGGAAATTTCATTTTAAATCCTATTAAAGAACTGGGTTTGATCAAAAGTTATCGATGTGATCAAAATCCAGCGGGGTTTAGTCATTGCTTAGATAAATAAGTAGAACTTGCGCTAATTCGGTGACAAAAGCTTCACCTTCTAAGCGTGTCGCTACCGCAGGAGTTAAGTTTTTGTATACGATTTTGTCGAGTAGCGTACTAATCATAATAAACACTGCCATTTCAGCCTTTGTTTGGGCTGAGTAGGTGTTGGAAGTCTGGTCGTGATTTGTATTGTTGTTCGTATTGACCGCAACGCTCATTTGCTTTGCCAATAGGCGCGCCATTCGCTGATAAATTTTACGACGGTCGTTGTTTTGGTCTGAGTCCAACAAGTCACTGTGCAACCTAGAGTTAAGGTGAAGAGTACGAAATACGCCTTTGTGATTAGTAAAGAACACAAAGGTGTTCGTACATAGCTTGTTAATAATCTCATCTAGACTAGAACAAGGAGTTTGCTCAATATCCTTAAGCCAAGCTTCGAGTCCAGTACCAAAGTCTTGATATAACAATGGCAACAATGATTCTTTGTTTTTGAAACGGCGATAAAAGGTACCTACAGATACACTAGCGTGATCAGTAAGCTCTTTGATGCTGATGTGTTCAAAAAACTTGTGCTTTAAAAGGTGTTGTAACGAAGCCAACAGCTTATCTTGAGTTTGTTGGCTGCGTTTTTGTTTGGGTTTTATCAGTAATGTTGAGTCCATAGTCCGTTTTTACTTATGCATCGCCATATAATCTAAAGCCAACTGCGTCATTGTCGCTGTGCCGGTTTTGAATGCTGACTCTTCAACATAAAAATACGGAGAATGGTTACTCGGCACTGACTTTAAGTCTTGGTCATGGGGCGTACCACCTAGGAATAGAAACAACCCTGGGACTTCCATTGCGTAAAAAGAAAAGTCCTCAGCACCTGTGATTTTTGACATTTGAACGACATTATCTGCGCCAGCAGCTTTCTTGATACTCGGTAACATAGCGGTGGTCAGTTGTGGGTTGTTGACCGTGACTGGGTAACCCTCGAAAATTTCAACGTCTGCTTTTGCACCGGAGGCGGCAGCAATATGTGTTGCGGTGGTTTTCAGCTTATCAAATATTTGAGCGCGATTGTCCATATCGAAGTTACGAATAGTACCGACCATTTCGACTTTTTCTGGAATAATGTTGTTGCGAACCCCACCAGAAATTTTACCAAATGAAACAATCGCAGGTTCTTTGGTAATGTCGATATGACGAGAAACGATGTGATTCACACCAGTCACAACTTGTGCTGCGGCTGCAATTGGGTCTACACCAGACCATGGACGAGAGCCGTGGGATTGTTTACCGTGAATGGCAATTTCAAAACGGTCGGAGCTGGCCATAAACGGACCACTGCGATAACCAATTTTGCCTGTGTGTAAACCAGAAGTAATGTGCAGGCCAAAAGCAACTTCCGGCTGATACTTCTTAAAGATACCTTCTTTAAGCATCAATTCAGCACCACCTTCTTCACCTATTGGCGCACCTTCTTCAGCAGGCTGAAAGACAAACATGACGTTTCCGGTTAGCTCTTCACGCATATTTGCTAGTACTTCAGCGGTCCCCATTAACATTGCTACGTGTGTGTCATGACCACAAGCATGCATGATACCCACATCGACACCACGGTAATTGGTTGTCTTGGTTGATTTAAAAGGCACGTCGGTTTTTTCTGTCACGGGCAGCGCGTCCATGTCGGCCCGTAACATGACAGTAGGACCTGGTTTGCCACCTTTAAGGAAACCCACAACACCAGTATAAGCGATGTCGGTTTCGACACTGATACCAAGCGAACGTAAATGCTCTGCTACTTTGGCCGCTGTTCGAACTTCACGATTTCCTAGCTCAGGGTTTTGGTGAATGTCTCTGCGCCATTCAATAACTTTAGGTTCAACATTTTGTAAATGGGTTTCTAGTGAGTCGGCTGATGCATTTGGAACTGCAAATAAGCCTAGGCCCAAGGCCAGAGTCAATATAGAAGCTTTCATAATTGGTTCCTATTGTTATTAGTGAAGTCCAACAACGTTTTTGGTTTGTTCAAAAATCTTTTTAGAATCATAGCCTACACCAGACTTGAATACGGTTTTAATGTTTTT
>NZ_CEYNSH010000012.1:0-19019 GCF_982872775.1 Psychrosphaera sp.
GAATCTAAAAAGAGCTCGCAAAAGAATTCGAAAGTTAAAACATTCAACATTTTGATATGTGCAGGTGTTATGCAATTGGCTGCAACAACAGCGTTTGCCGAGACGTCAACGTCTCAAATGGATAGCCAAGCAGGTCAAACGGCGACAAATAGCAGTGCAGGTAAAGCATCTATAGCGTCTGTCGCGCGTCACAATGATAAAAAGGCCATCACTCAGCTCTTTGCCAATTACATGGACAGATACAATCACTATCTACAAACCCAGACTCTAAAAACCTCGCCAAGACTCTACAACGATGCACTGACGGTAATGTCGTCACGAGGCACGGCGAGTCAATTGCCTTTGGCGACGTTTAATCAGCAGATCCCCGTGTTCTTAAATGGTTTGAGTAATAAGGGCGTTCATAAAGTGAATTGGCGAGAAGTTAACGTTCAGCTTCTCGATGACAAGCTAGCGATGGCCAGTAATGTTGCGGTTCGTTACTCCAAAACTGGTGACATCGTTAATGAAGTAGGCGCGACGTATATGCTAAACAAACTCGATGGCGAATGGCGTATCTCGACATTTGCGGTGCATAGTTCGGATAACGTGGTTCAGTTTTAACGCACCCAACAAGACTGTTCGAATCCGAACAGTCTCCTATCTCTACCTGTTCGATATCGAACACATTTATTTTTCCCCATTTTACCATTTATTGTAACTCGTTGTATTTATTGGCTTTTAAAATTCAATAATGTTGGCACAGATACTGTAATCACTCTGCGTAGCACCGATTAAATCAATCAGTTATGAACAGGTTAAAAACAGAGTAGAAGATGGATCGACCTTTATCAAAACAAGTAGAACAGTCTAAAAAGAAGCAGTTGCTGTTACGCAGTTTGTTGGGCGTATTGTTAGTGGCTTTTGTCCTTTATGGTTTGCAATGGTTACTCAAGCCCACCTTGAGCTATGCCGAAGTTCGTACCGCAAAAGTCCAAAAAGGCCCGATTGCATCGGTCATCAAAGCCGGTGGTGTCGTTGTACCTATGACGGAAGAGACCTTAACGAGTGAATTTGAAAGCCGCGTTATTAACGTTGTCAGTCAAGTCGGTAGCATGGTTAAAAAAGGTGATGTACTGCTAGAGCTCGATACTCAAAAAATCGACAGCGCGTTAGTGGCGCTAAACGAGCGTGTCGCGGTTAAACAGACTCAAATAAAATCCAAAACCTTAAATCTAAACAAAGAGCTAAACAGAATAAACAGCCAAATTGAGCTACTGCAAATTGACTTGGAAAGCCGCGAAACACGTCTAAAACGTTTAGACCAATTGAGTGAGCTTGGCGCGTTTTCGAGTCATGAATTATTAGAAGCCAAGCTCAATGTGCAACGCAGCCAAATCGAGTTACGTCAGTTAAAGCAAGCCAAGGAAGACGCAATATCAACGACCAATGCCGAAATTGAAGTGTTGGGATACGAAACGTCGTTACTCAAAAACGACATTGCCGAGCAGCAACGTTTGTTAGCGTCGGCGACGGTCAAAGCAACGCGCAACGGTGTCATTACCTATTTGTTGGATGAAGCGGGCGCGAGTGTTAAAAACCGAGCCCCGTTAGTCAAAATAGCGGACTTATCTGGCTTTAAAGTGGAGGCGACGCTTTCTGACTTTTACGCGTCACAATTAATACCGAATATGAAGGCGACCGTCATTCTAAACAACCAAGCTTTTGATGCGAGTCTCATGTCGCAGTCACCTGCTATTTCAAAGGGAACGATGAAGGTCACTATTGCACTTGATGAGCCAAACAACCGTTACATAAAGCCAAATCAAAGAGTGGACGTGGCTTTGATCACTCAACAACTTGAAGACGCACTGACGCTCACTAAAGGCCCGTTTGTCAAAGGAACAGGGATGCAGTCTGTGTTTGTTCTCAAAGACGACGTGGCTTATCAACGTCAAGTTCGAGTTGGGATCAGCGATGTTGATCAAATCCAAGTCGTTGAAGGCCTAAATGAAGGCGAAGAAGTCATTATTTCGGACTTAACCGAGTATCTTCACCTCAACCAAATTACTGTGAATTAAGGAAAATACGTATGTTAACGCTATCGAATGTAAGCAAAACGTTTCACACCGACAAGATAGAAACCATTGCGCTATCAGACATCAATTTGACCATCGAAAAAGGCGAGTTTGTCTCGGTAATGGGGCCGTCGGGTTGCGGTAAAAGTACTCTGCTCAATATTATGGGATTGTTAGACCAACCCAATGAAGGCGCGGTTGCGATCGACGAACAGCCGATCACGTCGTACAAGGACAAACACCTAGCGCCACTGCGCAATGACAAAATTGGTTTTATCTTTCAGAGTTTTCATTTGTTGCCTGACCTACGTGTCATCGACAACGTAGAGCTTCCATTATTGTATCGAAAAATATCGGCCAAACGCCGTCGCGAACTGGCCCAAGCGGCGCTTGAGAAAGTCGGTCTTAAAGCAAGAACCCATCATTACCCATCACAACTCTCTGGTGGACAGCAACAACGCGTAGCGATTGCGCGTGCAATTGTCGGTGAGCCAGAACTTTTATTGGCTGATGAGCCAACGGGCAATCTCGACAGTCAAATGGGCGATGAGATTATGCAGTTACTCGAAAACCTCCACAAAGAACACGATACGACCATCGTCATGGTGACCCACGATGAAGAAATGGCGAAACGAACAGGCCGCGTTGTTCGTGTCTTTGACGGCCAGTTAGTCCAGTAATTAATGCTGTTAACGACAAGGGATTAAATAACATGTTAAAAAATTATTTACTCACCGCGTGGAATGTGTTCCTGAATAGGAAGTTTTTCACGTTTATTAGTTTGTTTGGGATCAGCTTAACGGTCGCGGTTGTCATGGTCGCAGGTGCCATCACCGAGAGCTTTGTTTTTCCTAAAGGGCCCGAAAAAAACGCGGCTCATTATCGAATTATTGACCGTTTGGTCGTCACAGAAAAAGGCCATGGTCATACCAACGCGAGTGGCTTGGGTTATAAGTTCATCAAAGACAATGTCATGCGCCTTAAATCACCTGAGCTGATTTCAATCAACGCTGGTAACGAGCAGGTGACCTTGTTTTTGGGCAGTGACAAGTTGACTAAGACGGCTAGGCGCACTGACCATACTTATTGGCAAATACTGGATTTTGATTTTGTTGAAGGGCGTGCGTTTACCGCTCAAGAAGTAACAGATGGTCAAATGGTTGCTGTCATCAATCAAACTCTGGCCAAGACTTTGTTTTATGAACAAAGTGCGCTTAATCAAACTATCGAGCTTCAAGAGCAGAGGTTTACGGTTATTGGTGTGGTGGAAGATGTGTCTAGCTTGGAATCGGTAGCAAGTTCAGATATTTGGCTTCCTTACACAACATCACTATCAACGGCGTATCAAGATGCGGTGATGGGACGTTGGCAGGCACTGCTGTATCACTCCAACCCTAATATGAGCGAGGAGATGTATGAGGAATATGCTCATTTACTTCAACATGATGTTGAGTTGAGCCACCTGAGAGTCGGCGATGGCACCAAAGAGCTGGTGGCCTATGGCGGCGCTTATACCAAATTAGAAAACTTCTCGAGCCGTCGATTTCAAGGTGAATACAGTTATGAATCGGGCTTAGAGTCCCTTATTTTAACTGGCAGCGCTGCACTCGTACTGTTCATGATGCTTCCGGCGATGAACATGATCAATCTTAACGTATCTCGAATTATGGAACGCTCGACGGAAATTGGCGTTCGAAAAGCTTTTGGCGCATCGACGCGCGATCTCATCGGCCAATTTTTGGTGGAGAACCTAGCGATAACTGCCGTTGGTGGTGTGCTTGGGACGTTAATCAGTTTTGCTTTATTGAGCGTGATTGAACAAAGCGGCCTGATTCCGTATGCACAATTCGACTTTAATTGGCTGTTGTTTTTGTGGGCAATGTTGGTGGTCGTTATTTTGTCGCTAATGTCTGGTCTTTATCCGGCTTATAAAATGGCCCGTGTTCATCCTGTGCAAGCATTAAAGGGAGTGTCTTAATATGTTTATGCATTTATTTAAAATGATTTGGAACCGCAAGCGCAGCAATATGTGGATTATTGCCGAAGTGACGGTGGCCTTTATAGTGGCCTTTGCACTCATTACCTTGAGTATTCGCAGTTATTCTTTGCTACAAGTTCCACTGGGATACGATTATAAAGACCGCTGGCGAATTCAAGTGGCGAATTACATGGACTGGGAGCCTGAAAGGGATCAGGTCATCATTGAAAACATGTTAACCGAGTTCACTCAATTTGATCAGATAGAGTCGGCACACCTGTTGGGCAATCCGACGTTTAGAAATTGGGTTCGAACCAGTTATTATGATTTGGACGAGCAACCCATTCATTTTATGGCCAATACGATGAATGATGGCGCGGGTGAAGCCTTTGGTATGACACTTAATGCGGGTGAGTGGTTTGGTCCACAACACGAGGGGCAAAACTACCGTCCTGTGATGGTGAGCCAGCGTTTTGTTGATGAATTTTTTCCGGGTCAAAACATCATAGGTAAAGACATCAATGGCTCGACAGATGGGGATCGAGAACCCATCATTATCGTAGGCATATTTGAAGAGTTTAGGCAGCTTGGTGAGCTATCGGCAATTAGACCTTATGTGTTCCACCGAATCGACTTAAACCAGCCAAGTAAAAATCCAATTTCTGGCATTGAGATCAAGTTGAGGCCCAATACGCCAGTGAGTTTTGAAGAAACGCTTCGAAAACAACTCAAACGCATTGCACCACAGTGGGAGTATCAGATCACGCCTTGGACAAAAATGCGAGATCAGCGATTCCAACAGGACATGTTACCCATTGTAGTGTTGGGAATTGTGGGGACGTTCTTGTTAATCATGGTGGCGATGGGCTTATTTGGTGTACTTTGGCAAAACGTCACCAATCGCACTCGTGAAATTGGCCTAAGACGAGCTCTAGGGGCAACCCAAGCTCAAATTCACCGACAAGTGATCGGCGAATTGGTCGTCATGGTCTTGTTGGGGATTAGTATTGCGACTTTGTTGTTGATTCAATTGCCTATTTTGGGTGTGTTTTCCGAATTGACCTGGGCCTTGTTTGGTCAAAGTCTGGTTGTATCTGTCGCTTTCATGTTACTGTTAGCGACTATTTGTGCTTATTATCCAGGCAAACTTGCCACCAAACACTCACCTGCGATGGCGCTGCATTATGAATAGTGGGGCGAGTAGTATGGCGAGTAATCTGGAGAGAAGTTTGGCCACTATTTTAGATTCAAAACATGGAAACTAAGTTGACGTCTACACATAACAAACCGACAGTATTAATTGTTGATGACGATCTGTCGGTCATTGCTTCTATCTCAATGTTGTTAAAACAAAATGGCTTTGCCACTGTGTCGGCGCAAGAGCCAACGTCTGCGATTGAACAACTTGAGACAAACCACGTCGATATCGTTATTCAAGACATGAACTTTTCTCGTAATACCAGCGGTGAAGAGGGCATGGCGTTATTGCAAGACATTAAGTCTCGATATCCATCACTACCCGTTGTGTTGATGACCGCCTGGGGCTCGATTGAGTTAGCGGTAGAAGGCATAAAATACGGCGCCAACGACTTCATTACCAAACCCTGGAATAACCAAGCACTTGTCAGTAGCTTACAAACGGCATTGGCCTTAAATGTGACGCCGTCTAAACAGCCATTATCCCGCCAGGCCCTGGATGAATTGTACGACTTCTCAAACATTGTCGGTGAAGACCCGGTTATGTTAGATGTTTTAGCGACGGTCGGTCGAGTTGCAACAACGCAAGCACCGGTATTAATTTTGGGTGAAAGTGGCACAGGCAAAGAGCTAATCGCGGATGCCATTCACCGCAATTCAAAACGCGCAAACCAAACGTTTAACAAAGTAAACCTCGGTGGCTTGAGTACGACGTTATTTGAGAGTGAAATGTTTGGTCATGTTAGAGGCGCATTTACGGACGCTAAACACGATCGGGTTGGGCAATTTGAAACGGCGCACAAAGGCAGTTTGTTTTTGGATGAAATGGGCGATTTGGACTCCAGTTCTCAAGTAAAACTGTTGCGAGTCCTGCAAGACCAAAGCTTTCAACCCGTTGGCTCATCACAAACCAAAAAAGCCGATGTCCGGGTGATTTCCGCGACTAATAAAGATTTATATGAAATGGTTAAAAACGGCGAGTTTCGCGAAGACTTGTTGTATCGAATTAATCTCATCACGATTCAGTTGCCGCCACTGAGACAGCGTCGTGGAGACATATTGCCTTTGGCCAAACAACACTTGGATAAAGTGGTCGAAAACTATCAACTCGAGCCATTTCAAATAACCAGAAGTGCCGAGCGCTATTTGGAAGCACAACCGTGGCCGGGTAATGTTCGCCAACTTACCCAGACCATCGAGCGCGCCGTACTCATGTCTGAGAATACATTATTAGATGTGAAAGATTTTGAGTCGTGTCAGGCGATATCAGGCAAGTCGGCTCATGATAAAAGTTCAGAGTCGAGTGTAGAAGCATTAGGAGACTTGCCGGCGAATATGACGCTTGAGCAAATGGAAAAGGTAATGATTGAAAATGCCTTAGCCAGTTATCCTAATAATCTGAGTAAAGTAGCTGACACCTTGGGCATTAGCCGAGCGGCTTTGTATCGTCGACTTGATAAACACGGAATCGTGACATGACGCTTAAACACAAGTTGTTGTTAGCCAGTACCTTACTGCACCTTGTGTTATTTGTGGTGGCTGCTCAGTTTCACGAAACGCTACAGTGGTATTTATTGGTCATTGAAGGTGCGTTGTTATTGAGTTTGGCGAGTTTTGTTTATCTGATTAAAAAAGGCTTACAGCCTCTTGAGTATTTTGAGACATTTAATGCGTTATTGAAAGAACAGGACTTTAGCGCTCGTTTTAAAACATTGAAGCAACCCGAGCTAGACCGACTCATTTCTCAATTCAACCTCATGCTACAGCAATTACAGCAGGAGCGATTAAAAGCCAGCGAGCGCCGTGGCGTATTTGAAAAGCTAATGGCTGAATCACCGGTCGGTGTCGTGTTGTTGGATTTTGAAAAGCGGGTATCCGAGCTTAATCCTGCGGCGGAATCATTACTTGGGTTAAGTCCCGACAGTATTGTAGGTAAGCGCCTAGACCAAATAGACAACAAGTCAACGAGTTACCTTAAAGCCGTTGATGTGAATACAAATCAACTTGTCACTGCTGGCCAAGGCAGGCGTCTTAAAATTGGCCATTATGACATTCGTGACAGAGGCTTTGAGCGCTCTTTTTATATGATTGTCGAGCTAACGGGTGACATTGTTCAGTCGCAAAAAGCGGCATATGAAAAACTCATTCGATTAATGTCGCATGAGGTGAACAACACCGTTGCATGCACGAACTCATTATTAGAGAGTTGTTTGGGCTTTGCTGATCAATTAGAGCCTGATAGTCGAGAGGATTATCAAATAGCCCTCGATGTCATCATCAAACGTGGTGCACGGCTCGATGCCTTTATGAAAGGCTATGCTGACATTGTTAAATTACAGGCCCCTATCAAGACCCAGCTCAATCTAAGCAAAATGCTCAATGACTTAACGGTGTTATTCTATTCTGAATGCCAAAAACGAGACATCGACATAGTGACTGAATTGGCGCAGGACGTCATGATCAGCGCCGATGCGAGCCTTATTGAACAAGCCCTTATCAATGTGCTGCAAAACGCGATAGAAGCCATCGATACACAGGGTAGTGTGACGCTATCGTTGAGTATTAAAAACAATAACGCTGAGTTGGTGGTGAAAGATTCTGGCAGCGGTATTTCGAGCGAGCAAGAAGCGCAACTGTTTACCCCTTTTTATACGTCGAAAGAGTCAGGGCAAGGTGTAGGCCTGATGCTGATAAGGGAAGTCTTGGAATTACACAACTATTCTTATTCTCTTACCAATAACGCAAAAGAAGCAGGCGCACAATTTGTCATAAATGCACCTGTCTATACAAGTTAGTAGTTTGTCGTAAAACATGGATGTGAGTTAAATACTTCTCGGTAAATTACGCTAGGTAAATAATCCCATAGTAGAGTTGAGCTAGCGACTAATAGCCCCAAGGTGTTGGTGGTGTTTTTACTGGTTTTGTTAAATCAAACTTCACTCTAAACGCACGGCCTTGACGAATCAGGCGATAGGTAAATTGCTTTTCGTAGATAAACATTTCCCAGGTATTACCAACCGACTGCGGAATCCCGCTTTTTACAAACAGTTCTTTTGAATATTGATCAGCTGGAAAAGACTGGACGTTGTCATAACCTGCATCGAGCGTATGACCGCCATACATAGTCAGCGGGTCATGGCTACCATCTGGTTTGCGGTGGTCGTGTTTGAGGCTTAAGCCACTGCCTGTTTTGGTAATAATCCAAGTGCGAGAGGCATCATCGCCAACGTGAAAAGGAATTTGCAATTGGGTGTCGGTGCACTTGCGAACGTGCATGACTAGGCGTTTAGCAAAAGCAGGTGAGGGCTCACTATCGACAACAACCTTTCCTTCAAATGATTTTCCACAATGGGCGGCAATCTGATCAAAAAATCTATCATGAGTAGGAATCGAAACCAAAGGCGCAGGCTCGTGTTGTGCTGATTCGTTTTGTGCAGAGACAAATCCGCTAAAAAATAACTGGCTGGCTAGTACGCCGGTGGTCAATATTAGAGACAGAGGCTTTTTCATTTTATTGTTAATCCTAATTGAAATCATTACAGCTTTTTTAAGCCAGAATGGACTCAGTATATCAATGGCTTTTGATACAAAGCCATTGTTCTTTTATATTTGCATTTGCTTACAATTTAGTCGCTGTTCTCTATCCATTGTTTTTCGTTCAGGTGGTAAATTAATGCATTGTGCCAAATTAAAATTCTCATCTATGCTGTAACCAATAAATACCCTTTTTGCTACCAGCTAATTGGATTAAACAGCAAGAACAAGCACTCACAATACAACAGCAGTCACAGAGTAAAAGGTAACCTTATGTGGAAATGGATCTCCGGTATCATTGTCGTGGTTTTTATTGCAGTCGGTGCGTATTGGCTGACCCTAGACAAACACGTTCGTTATTTGTTTCTTAACCCACCTAAAGATCTCAATGTTTTGTTTTGGACAATCGAACAACGAGACGCTGGCTTTCAGTCTATCGACAAGCTGTTTTTTGTTCCCAAGAATAAGGTGAAAAAAGGCCAACATACTTCAGAGCTTGTACCAGGCTCGCCACTCAACTTAAACGAACAAAAAATTGCAGAGTATTTTGATACATTGCGCATTGGTGGGTTAATTGTTATTCATAATAACCAGCTGAAATATGAGCGTTATGGATTGGACTCTACGCCAACGAGCAAATGGACCAGTTTTTCAGTCGCTAAATCAGTGACATCGACACTCGTAGGTGCAGCAATCAAAGACGGCCACATAAAAAGCTTAGATGACAAGGTCACTGATTATGTGACGTCGATGAAAGGCAGCGCTTACGACGACGTCACCATTGAACAGCTTATTACAATGACATCTGGCGTCGATTGGAATGAGGATTATAATGATCCAGAATCCGACGTTTCCAAATTCAATTTTCACAAGCCAGAGCCCGGTGTCGATGCTATCGCAAGTTATATGCGTCAGCTCAAACGTGCTCATCCTCCAGGTTCAACGTGGCGGTACAGTACCGGCGAAACTAACCTCATAGGATTGGTGCTACAGCGCGCCATTGAACGCCCATTATCTGATTATCTATCGGAAAAGATCTGGAGCCAAATTGGTCCAGAATACGATGCTTCTTGGGTACTGGGGCCTTCTAAAAATGAAATCGGTGGCTGCTGTATTCAAGCGACGACAAGAGATTTTGCTCGTTTTGGCCAGTTTGTCTTGGACGGCACTGTCATTGACGGCAAACCAATCGTAGCTGATGGTTGGCTAGCTAATGCGACATCAAAACAAGCCGATACTGGTGACAAAGATGGCGGCTATGGCTATCAATGGTGGGTGAGCGATGATGGTACTTTCCAAGGTAAAGGGATTTTTGGACAAGGTATCTTTATTGACCCCAAGCGAAACTTGGTCATCGCGATTAATGGTAACTGGCCTACAGCCTTGGGCCACAAGTATACAAAAGGAAAGCAGTCATTGTACGAGTGGATTCAGGCTGAAGTGGATAATCAAGTGCTAACGACTCAAGCTTTTTAATTGTCGCTCTATCGCGTCAAAGTTATAAGGCTTAACCAGAACCGGCAAGTTATCGGGTAACTCGCCGTTAAAGTTCAACCGATTGCCATAGCCGGTCGCGAACACAAAGGGCACCTTGCGTTCAACTAACTCTGACGCAATGGCTTGGCTTGTCTCACTCCCTAAATTGAAATCCAATATTGCAAAATCTGGCGTGCTATCTTCCAGGTATTCCAATGAATCTATGACGTTACCGCAAACTTCTACTTCTTCAAACCCGAGTTTAATCAGGATTTGTTCTGCGTCGAGCGCAATAATAAAATTATCTTCAACTAACAGTGCGTTATGACGGGCAATCGAGCTTAGTTTAGCCCGACTTTGGCTGCTTTTAGGCTCCGATAGTTCTTGATTGAGAATGACATACTCTTTCGGAATAACGAATCGCGCCTGTAATCCTTGGGACTCATATTCCAAATCAACATGCCCTTTTAATTCGTAGGGTATCGAGCGAGTAATAATGGTGCTGCCAAACCCTTTTCGTGTAGGTTGACTGACATGCGGTCCGCCAGATTCTCGCCATTCAATGACGAGTTGTTCTTCTCGATCAATATACCAATCGATATTTAGTTTGCCTTCTATGTTAGACAGTGCACCGTATTTAGCCGCGTTGGTGAACATTTCATGCATCACAAGCGCAATACAGGAAACACCAGAGGCTTCTACGTCCAAATCAGGACCATTAAGGAAGATACGCTGAGCTTTTCCGACGTAGGCTTGGGCTTCGTTTTTGAGTAAAAGAGCCAAACGTACGGCCGACCAATTGGAGTTGGTAAGTTGATCATGAGCGAACGCCATGGCTTTTACCCGCCCATCGAGCAGTTCTTTAAACTCCTCTTTTGTACTTGCCGCCTCATCACTCAATGAAATGATGGCTCGCATCAAAGATAAAATGTTGTGCACTCGGTGGTTGAGCTCTGAAATCAAGGTATCTTGTTTTTCGAGAGAGCGTGCTTTTAGCTCATCTTTGTCATGCATTTGCTTTATTAACAGCTCTAATAATGCAATACGAAGACTGCTAGCAAGGTTTATGTCTTGTTCGAGCCAAGGGTTAGACTTATTGTGATGCGTTTCTTGCCACTGAGCAAAACTGGTTCTAGGCCTAAGTGCGCCATCGTTGCCAGGTTCTGCGACCTTTTTGGGATCACCAGCCCAATTTACAATTTGTGTCACCGGTCGGCGATAAAATATTAGATAGTTGTCAGACTCACCAGATAAAGAGATAGCTAACGCGCCGGCAACATTGATTTCGTCGACAAATTTGACGTCCATAAACTCAGCTACATTGTCTGTATAGATTAAGGCCTGGTTTGAGCGTTGATTGAGTTTATTAACTAATAAAAGTGCGTTTTCTTTATCAAAGGCCTGGCCATAGTGCTCATAGTGCTTATCTAGCCATAAACCAACACCGTCACAGCTAATGACTTTTGATAGGAGTGGTAGTTGCTTTTTGATCCCTTCAAAGGAGTTTGGTTTGAGTTGAATAGACGATAAGATTTTGTCGTATGTATCACGAGTAATTTTTTCGTAGTTAAACCTGTCTAAGCGATATTGTTCACTAATTTTGAGAGATAAGGTTTCTATTAGAAATTCGAGTACTGTTCTGATTTCAAACGTTAAGTTTTTGGGCGCGTCGTTGTGGCAAGCGATGAGTCCCCATAATTTACCATCAACAATAATAGAGAGCGACATCGAAGCCTGTACTCCCATATTTTTTAAGTATTGAATATGTATGGGTGAGACGGAACGACTGACGGCTAAGCTTAAATCCAACGGTGCTTCTTCACTCGACTCGCTGACGATGGGCACTCGTTCATCATCAACATTATTTATAATTCTGATGAGTTGTTTAAGGTAGAGCGCCCGAGCTTGTTTGGGAATATCCGAAGCGGGATAGCGCAACCCTAAATAGGGTTCTAATTTTGGTTTTTTAGCTTCCGCTAATACTTCTCCAGAGTCATCTTCCAAAAATTTGTAAGCCATAACTCGGCTATAACCGGAAATCATGCGGATCTGCTTCACCGCTTTTTGTAACAGATCGATCAGATTTTGGTGAGAGCCAAATTGATTCATCATCTGTCGAGCAATATTTGCCGCATTGAACGTGTCACTTGAGGTACTTCTTTCAAATTCCATGACATAGAATTTGCCATTGAAATGAACCGTAATATCAAACGTGTCATCAAATTCGACTAAAGCGACAGTATTGATCAAACGTTCGGTGTTATTGGTCATTTTTGAAATATGAACGGCCGACTTTAAATCATGCATTACATCGGCAGTAATAACAGTGCCAATATTCTTACCTAATAGCTGTTCATGGGGGATATAAATAAACCCCTCGGTATTTTGCGATGCGTGAACGACATTCCAGTTTTCATCGACCGCTACCAAACATGCGAAAGTCTGTACGGCACCTAATATATGAATTGGTTCTCTATCACATTCTGTTAAGTCTACGTTGTCGTTTACGTCCATGAAAGTTCACTCTGATAGGTTGGTTTGGCTACATTAGAAAAGGGGATTGAACGCACGTGTAGTGGTTGCTCAAAAGTGTGTATCAAAGAACCAAATGTGGCTTTGGCACCATCGCACATTTGATTCAAACGGTCCGAGTCTTGGCACCGCTCAGGTGCACCTTGGTTCACAACATAATGGTCTAACATCTTCGTAAAGTGACGCCATTTATTTATGAGATCTGCTGGTATGCTGTTGGTTAAGCTGTTTTGATAAAAATGGGTCGGTGTCGATTGGCCTAATATTGATTTTACATGCTTGGTCACTACCATGCCGCCCAGCGCAGAGCCTTCCAACACATACATCGCGCCGAGTGCGTGTTCTGGGTTTGAAATAAAGGACTCAGTGGTACGATTGATTACTTCAGCCTCTTTGTCAGTAATCTGGTTTATATCTATTTTATTCGGCCCATTTAGTGCAAACAAATCGGCTTTTAGTAAGGTCAACCGGTCACTAATCAATTCGGAAAAGGAGCGGGGTAAATGTCTCTTTATGTTGGCTTGATGGATTGATAGCCATACAAACCAGACTTCTAAAGTGAGTGCGTATTGCTCGGAGGTGAGAGACGGGGACATCAAGTTACGCATGAGTTCCGTCGTTTCAATGCGTTTGTGTAGGCTCTCAGTTTCTCGTTTAAGCCGCTGTTTTGTTTCGTTCACAATAGGTTCCATTTTTGTGCCCTAAAGGTGCGGAAGGTAATAATAAATAAAGGATATTTACATTCTTTGCACATTTATCATACTCTTAAATATGAAAATGTGGGGAAAGCATAAAGATTAGTTTTATATAAAAAATGCGCCTTTTATGTCATTTATCTAAATTGGGAACTTTAGTCTTAACCTGATTTGAGATAGTAACGAGGAGAGATGATGAAAGCGTTTGTAACAGGTGCCACAGGGTTTTTGGGTATAAATCTGATAAAACTGTTGATCGAACAACGCTGGGAAGTGGTTGCGTTCAGTCGACCAGGCGCAGATCGCTCAGCACTTACCTCTCTACCTATTGATTGGCGAGAAGGACAATTAGTTTCAAAAAATGATATTGAACAGGCCATTGATAATGATATTGATGTGATTTTTCATCTTGCTGGCGATACCAATATGTGGGCCAAAAATGACGCCAGACAATTTGAGGTAAATGTCACTGCAACTCAGTATTTACTTGAGGTGGCGGTCTCCAAGCACATAGCTAAGTTTATTCACACGTCATCAATTTCGGCTTATGGCTTTCACGATGATGTCATTACCGAGGCAACTCCAAGTAAAGCCATGTCCTCCAACGTTAATTATCTCAAGACTAAGTTTTTGGGTGAGCAATTAGTTAAACGAGCCGTTTTGAACGACGCACTGAATGCGGTCATTATCAACCCATGTGCGATTATTGGTGCGTATGACAAACACAATTGGTCACAACTTTTTGGTCTTATCAAAGACAATCAATTACCCGGTGTTCCTAAAGGAGAGGGAAGTTATTGTCATGTCAAAGAGGTGGCTAAAGCTCATATCTCAGCGGTCACCAAGGGACAAGCTGGGCATAACTATATTTTGGCTGGTGTTGACCATTCTTTTCTTGAAGTGGTCAACTTAATCGCAGAGATGGTAGATCGTCCCAAGTATAAAAAGACCGTTAGCCCATTTATTCTCAAAACGATAGGCTGGGGATCTTATTGGTTATCAAAAGTCACAGGTAAAGAGCCGCATATGACACCAGAAAAAGCGACGATGGTATCAAAACGCGTGGTCGCAAAAAGTGATAAAGCCGTCAGTGAACTTGGTTATAACGACAAAGTACCACTTACGACTATGCTGAAAGAGTGTTATGACTGGCTAAAGTCTGAAAACAAAATCTAGCGTTTATCATACAGTGCTAATACGAAAGGTGCTTTAACAACCGGTCCATGCTTCGATAACCCAGCGCTTCGGCCAGGTGATGTCGAGCCAATTCCTCGTCCTCATTTAAATCCGCTATTGTCCGGGCGACTTTTAACACTTTGTGAAACGCTCGAATTGACATTCCTAGCCTAAAAATTGTGTTTTCCAGAAACAGCGCGTCTTCTTTGGTGAGTAGACAGTACTTTTCGACTTCTTTACTCGAGAGCAGCGCATTGGGTTTGTTGGCTCTTTGCAACATTTTGAGTCGCGCACGACGCACCCGCTTGGCGATGGTTTGGGTGGTTTCTCTACTCTCACTGGCTTGAGTCAAAGCGCCTTTAGGTAAAGACGGGACTTCCACTTGTAAGTCTATTCGATCCAAAAACGGTCCAGAGACTCGACTTAGGTATTTTAGAACCTGATCGGACGTAGCACGACCATCATTATGATGTCCGGTTGGGCTAGGGTTAAGTGCGGCGACGAGCTGAAACTGGGCTGGAAACTCTACTTGTTGCCTAGCACGGCTGATATGAATAACTCCTGCTTCAAGCGGCTCGCGCAGCGCATCTAAGGTATACCGAGAAAACTCAGGGAGCTCGTCCAAAAACAGCACACCGTTATGAGCAAGGCTAATCTCACCAGGTTTTGGCACGCTACCACCGCCAGCGAGAGCAGTGGAAGAAGTCGTATGATGTGGTGCTCTAAATGGACGCTCGCGCCATCGTTGGTAATCAAAAGGCTTGCCCGAGATCGAATGAATAGCAGCACATTGCAATGCTTGCTCATCCGTGAGCGGAGGCAACAAACCAGCAAGACGTTGAGCCAGCATTGACTTGCCCGTCCCTGGTGGTCCCATGAGAAGCAGATTGTGTTGACCAGCCGCAGCCAACTCCAAAGCGCGCTTGGCAATGGCCTGACCGATGACATCGGCCATGTCTAGGCCAGTATATGACTGTGTGATGAGGTTAGTTGAATCGGGCGAATGGCTTTGATTTGCAGAGGCGAGAGTCGACCCTGTTTCTGGTGTATCAATCAGTCCCTCTGGTGTCGGTAACTCTACATTGGTTTTAAACTGCTCGACCACCTTAATCAAATGATTGGCGCTTTGAAGGTTGGCGTTGTCGATAATTGAAGCTTGGTCGGCATTGGCGGTGGGTAAAATACAAGTTCGGTTGCTTCGAGCGCAGGCGAGGGCACTAGGAATCTCGCCGACGATTGAACGAATGTCGCCGTTTAGGCCTAATTCACCGAAGAATTCATATTGATACAGTTTTTTGTCGGGGATTTGTTTGCTCGCAGCCAACACTCCAATGGCTATCGCTAAGTCGAATCGTCCGCCCTCTTTAGGCAAGTCGGCTGGGGCAAGATTTACGGTGATTTTGCGGTTGGGAAACTCAAGGCCGCTATTAATGATGGCACTTCTAACCCTGTCTTTTGATTCTCTGACAGTGGTTTCGGGCAAACCAACAATAGAAAAACAGGGCAATCCATTGGATAAATGCACTTCAATGGTGACAAGCGGTGAAGTAATTCCGACTCTGGCTCGACTAAAGACAACAGAAAAAGACATAAATATTCCTAGCGAAAAGGCTTTATTCATGTATAACGCAGAAATTAAATTTCGCTATAAATCCTGTACTTACATATTTGTTTGATAATTAAACTGATCGGACCTGTTGTTTGGTTCGTAGATTAAATGTTGAAAAAATATGCAGTTAAAGCTTTCTTTTTTGATGAAAATGAATAAACTGGTAAGACATCGTACCAGTTGCGCTGTGGGTGGACTATACTTAATGGGTTACATCCATGGATCTGTAGCGTCAATTGGGAATTACACACTAAACACATTGAGGGGCGGAACATGAGCCTAAGAACAAAATTCAAGAAGATTCTTCCGGAAATTTCTCGTACGGAACAAGAAGCGTTAGACGCAGGTGATACTTGGATTGAAGCCTCGATCTATCAAGGCAAACCAGATTTTGATACTTTGCTACAAACAGCACCGTCAAAATTAACTGAGCGTGAGCAAGCGTTCATCGACGGTCCTCTAGCAGAGCTACTAGAAATGCTTGACGATATGGAAGTGCATAACAGCAACCATATCCCTGAGCGTGTAATGAAGCACCTTAAAGACAACAAGTTCTTCTCATTCATCATCCCACAAGAGTTTGGTGGTTTAGAGTTCAGTGCTTACGCAAGTTCAACGATTGTTGCACGCATCTCGACTAAGAGTAACCCAATTGCAACAACTGTTATGGTACCAAACTCGTTAGGCCCAGGTGAGCTTCTTGCACACTACGGTACAGAAGAACAGAAAAACCACTACCTTCCACGTCTAGTAGACGGCCGTGACATTCCATGTTTTGCATTAACAAGCCCAGAGGCTGGTTCTGATGCTGGTGGTATTCCTGATCGCGCTATCGTTACTAAGAAAGTTGTTGACGGTAAAGAAGTCGTTGGTTTAAACGTAACTTGGGACAAGCGTTACATCACGCTAGCACCAATTGCGACCTTAGTAGGTCTAGCGGTTAAAGTATTTGACCCAGAAGGACTACTAGGTAAAGAAAAAGATTTAGGTATTACATGTTTACTACTTCCTTCTGACTATGAAGGCGTTCAAACAGGTAACCGTCACAACCCATTAGGCGTTAACTTCTACAACGGTACGACTCGCGGTACAGACGTATTTGTTCCACTAGACTTCGTAATTGGTGGCGCGAAAAACGTTGGTCGTGGTTGGCAGATGCTTGTTGCATGTCTTGGTGCAGGTCGTGGTATTTCATTACCAGCGAACGGCTGTGCGACAGGTCACGCGGCTCTTAAGTCGACTTCAGAGTACGCAGCAATCCGTGAACAGTTTGGTATGCCAATCGGTAAGTTTGAAGGCATCCAAGAGCAGCTAGCGCTAATCGGTGGTTTGACTTATAACCTTGAAGCGATGCGTCACTTAGTATTGAACGGTCTAGACTTAGGCTTCAAGCCATCAGTAATCACTGCGATGGCAAAATACCACATGACTGAAATGGGTCGTGATGCGTTAGAAGCTGCAATGGACGTTCAAGCAGGTAAAGCGATTCAAATGGGTCCTGGTAACGTATTAGCGACAGCATACTTTGCGACGCCAATCGGTATTACCGTAGAAGGTGCAAACATTCTAACTCGTAACCTTATGATCTTCGGTCAAGGTGCGACGCGTTGTCATCCTTACGTACAAGACTTAATTTCGTCAATTCACTCTGACGCACCAGATGCAGATGCACAATTTAACTCATTGTTCCGTAAGACAATCGGTTACAGCATCAAGAACTTCTTCCGCGGTGTTGCAACAGCGTACTTACCTGGCGTAGGTAGCTCGAACAACCCTGATAAGTTAGTTGCTCAGTTTGAAAAACGCATCAAGCGCTTATCAAGTGCCTTGTCTGTACAAGCTGACTTTGCATTACTTGTATTAGGTGGTGACCTTAAGCGTAAAGAAATGTTATCTGCGCGTTTAGGTGACGTACTAAGCTACCTATTCATGGCAATGGGTAACATTAAGTTCTACCTACAAAGCGAAAACCGTAAAGATCTTAAGCCTTACTTCGAGTACGGTACGCGTTGGGCACTAATGCAAGCAGAGCAAGCGTTAGACCTATACGTTGACAACTTCCCGAATCGTTTTGTTGCGAACACACTTAAGATCAAACTTGGTCTTCCGTTTATGGCTCGCACTAAGATCTCTGACAAGTTGATCACTGACTTAGCAGAAGCGACATTACGTAATGACGGTGCGAAAGAAGAGTTAACTAGCCTAGTTAGCATGAAAGGTCGTGACGGTTTCGCGGTACTTTCAGACGCTTACAAAGCCAAGTTAGACGTTCTTCCTCTTCTAGATAAGATGAAGAAAGCACTTCGCAGCGGTAAAGTTGAAAAGCAACTTACGTTTGGTGAGCTAGTTGAAGCATCTCTAGCTGCATACGTTATCGATGCAGATGAAGCGAACAAGTTGATGGAATACAACGAAAAACGCAAGCTAGCGATTGCAGTAGATGAGTACACATTTGATATGGAACTTATCACTAATATCGACGAGCCGACGGTTGAGCTTAAGTCTGCATAAGACTGTAGACCATATTTATCTAATTAAGATAAAACATAGAAAAAGGAAGCTTCGGCTTCCTTTTTTGTTTTTCTCGCTACTTTTTCGTCCATGTTTTATGAATTCCCACCCAAGTTAAACCTACGAGCACTAAAACAATTAAATCAAATATAAGATGAGTGGTGAGTGTATCCATCGCCAACGGCCTTACTACATAAACTTGATAGTGAATATAGTTTGAAAATGCACTTGTTGCAAATGATAATTATTATCAA
>NZ_CEYNSH010000012.1:19119-73594 GCF_982872775.1 Psychrosphaera sp.
TTGATAGTGAATATAGTTTGAAAATGCACTTGTTGCAAATGATAATTATTATCAATTGGTGATTGGTGATTGGTGATTGGTGATTGGTGATTGGTGATTGGATCGTATTGTAATATTGGCAGACCATTAGGCGAGTAGGTCAGTGGGGGCGTGTGCCTGTAGCAAATAATTAGGCCGTATGCAGGCATAAAAAAAGAGGCTATAAAGCCTCTTTTTAATTGATTCTAATTGACGTTTAAGTAGCTAATTAGCTTACTTGTCTTTGTTACCAAAGGTATTACCAAAGAAGCTGTCTGCGTTCCACGTTGGACGTTGGTCTGCGTTTGCTACTTCTTTACCAATGCTGATGTTAATTTCAGTGAATAACTCAGCAGAGTTGTAGTTGATTGGTAAATCTAATGAGTCACTTGGCTGATGGTAGTGCTTAGCAAAGAACTCACCCCACACTTTACCGCCGTCTTCACCTTCTGTTTTAGACGTAAAACCAGTCATTAA
The DNA here is from genome assembly GCF_982872775.1 of Psychrosphaera sp. Lineage (NCBI taxonomy): Bacteria > Pseudomonadati > Pseudomonadota > Gammaproteobacteria > Alteromonadales > Pseudoalteromonadaceae > Psychrosphaera > Psychrosphaera sp. Next base: position 19,615 of record NZ_CEYNSH010000012.1, read on the forward strand.
AAATACTGCTGGTACACCTTGTTTTACGAAGTTGTAGTGATCAGAGCGAGTAAAGATAGCTTGCTCTGGCATTGGATCCGGGCTTAATTTGATGTCGTGCTTGGCAGCCGCGCGCTCTACCGCATCACCCATTGAGCTGTGGTTTGCACCGAAGGCAATGATGTCTGCAAAATCGTATAACAATACTGGCATGTCTAAGTTGATGTTAGCCACCATGTCGTTAACAGGTACTGTTGGGTTGTTGGCGTAGTAGCTAGAACCTAGTAGACCTTTTTCTTCACCTGTTACAACAGTGAACAATACTGAACGACGTAAAGGTTCACCTTGTGATAAAACACGAGCTGTTTCTAACAGAACCGATACACCAGACGCATTATCCATCGCACCATTATTGATACGATCTTTTTTACTTACATCACGTGCGATACCAATGTGATCTAGGTGAGCAGTGAAAACAACGTATTCGTCTTTAAGTGCAGGATCAGAGCCTTCTAAAATCGCTACCACATTTGGAGAAGTGATTTCTTCATGCGTTGACTTAGAGGCAAGTGAAACGGTCGCGCCAAGGTCAAAGCCTTTTATTGGTTGGTTTTCAGTGTCTGCTTTATAAATTTCTTCTAAAGCAACAGGCGCGTCAGCAAATAAGACTTCAGCGGCGTCTGTATTTAGGTAAGCACCCATTTTAATGTTTTCATAACCGCCAAATGGATTACCGTCTTTGTCTAACCAACGCAACGATGGACCATTTAAGTAGTTAAGAGATGTGGCATAAGGACGAACTTTCTCACGCTTAGGTGTATGTAAAGAAATCACACCTACAGCACCGCGTTCAGCCGCAAAGCGCGTCTTTTCACGATTTAAGTGTGCGCCTTCTTCAGATGGCCACGCTTCAGGGCGACCGCGTAAAGTCACTACGATCTTACCTTCAACATCTAGACCTTCGTAATCGTTGTGATCAAATTCTTCTGAAACAATACCGTACCCAACAAATACCGTTTCTGCAGTGATTGCTGATTCAGTGTCCGACAGGTTGGCGCTCATTAGGAACTGCTTTGGGTAACTGATCTCAGTCTCACCCTTCGATGTCGTGATCACCGCTTTTGGACTTTGTTGATCCAAGAAACCTTTGCGAAACGTCACTTCTTGCATATAAGAACCGTCGTCACCAGCAGGAGTTAAGCCCATTTTCTTGAATTCTGTTGCGACATAAAGTGCCGCGCGCTCATAACCTTTACTGCCTGTGTCACGACCTTCTAACAAATCGTCGGCCAAAAATTCCAAATGAGCTTGGATGCGAGTTTGTTCGACATCAACCTTAGCGGTCTCAACTGGCTTGTCTATACAAGCTGCAGTTAATGCGACGGCCATTGCGACGCCAACACTTTTTAGTATTGTTTTCATGATTTTTACTTACTTTGAGTTTGGAAATCAGTATTCTAGTTTACACACATCGTTCAATTTTAAAACGAAATGAGACACTAAAACGAGGCATAGCAGTAGCATATTATATACACCAGCATATGCTTATTACGTAGGTCAATAATAAAGGAAAACCATGAAATCACCTATCAATCTCATCGCATTGACGGCTCTATTCATCGGGTTTGTTGTATTCTTTTTCTTAAACAGTAAAACGACGGGCTCGGAGCACGTTGATTGGGCGGTAGGTAATCAACCAACTAATTTTGTTTTACCGCAATTTGTTGAGGGAAAATTGGACAAGGAAGTGTCATTGTCACTTGCTGACTATCGTGGAAAGGTGGTCTATGTCGATTTTTGGGCGAGTTGGTGCAAACCCTGTATCGCTTCGTTTCCAGCCTTGGATGCGCTTTACAAAAAGTACCAACCGCAGGGCTTTGAGATTATTGCCATCAACTTAGACAACAAACCTGAGCTTGCAGAAACGTTTTTGTCATCACATCCTGTTTCATATCCGGTGGTCTTCGATGATAAAAACCTAAACCGACAAGTCGGTATCAATGCAATGCCCGTTGCTTATTACATTGATAAAAAAGGTACAATTAGACTTATTCACAGCGGCTTTTTTGAAGGAGATGAAAAGAAAGTCGAAAAAGCCATTCAGGTGTTGCTCAACGAGTGATGGACTCAAACGTTAATTGGCGTGGCCGTTTCGATAACCATAGCTAGATATAGCAATTGGTATAGCGAAGCAAGACTCACTTTAGGCTGAGCATAAAAAAGACCTCCAAGGATGGTACCTGCAGAGGTCTTTTTTGTGTCTTACAACAAACCGCGTCAGTTAAATAGTAAGTAACGCACTTTCTACAGGGCTTTAAAACTACCCCAAAATGATTAATTAACTGAGTCAGTCTCGTTTTCTGGGCCATTTGTGCCACGGAAGATACTTTCTACGTCAATTTCATCAAACGTGTATTCGGTCAAACAGAACTGACACGTAATTTCGATGTTTCCGCGCTCTTCGACTAAAGCTTTGGCATCGTCGTACGTTAATTTAAGAATCGCATTACCGGTTTTTTCACGGCTACAGCCACAGCTATAAACCACAGGTTGAGGTTCGAACATTTGTGGATTGTCTTCGTGGTATAAACGAATTAATACTTGCTCTGCATCTAACTCTAATAACTCTTCGTCTTTAATTGTATTTGTTAGGGCTTCTAGGTGATCAAAATCTTGTGATGCTTTTTCTTCAACTGGAAGTACCTGCAACAACATACCTGCTGTTTTGCATTGTGTGTCGTTAACGTCAGTGGCAAGCCAAACGCGTGTGCGCAACTGCTCAGATGTAACAAAGTATTCTTCGATGCATTCTGCAAGTGTTGGTTTGTCTAGTGCAGCCACACCTTGGTAACGTTCACCACCTTCTGGAGCGATAGTAATCACCATGAAACCAGAACCAATCAAGTCTTGGATAGTGCCTTCTTGAATGTCATCGGCGAATTTAGCCGCCGCACGCATGGTTTGGTTGTGGTCGCCATTTACTACGGCATAGCTAAGTGGACCGTCACCTTGAATTTGAACACTGATGTCACCTTCAAACTTTAACGTCGCTGTTAACAAAGACGTCGCTGACAATAGCTCACCTAAAATGCGCTTCACTACACTTGGGTAGTTGTGGTTTTTTAGCATTTCAGTATATGCGTCAGTGATTTGTACCAATTCACCACGAACATGGTGATCTTCAAATAGGTAACGATGTAACAAATCTTTATTTTTTGGTTCAGTCATGAAAGGTCTACCTAACTAAAATTATTCGAATAAATCAGAATTCTTGAGATTTAATAACGTACGGCGCTGTTTTTTATCGGGCTTGGTATCTGGTCTTGGAGAAAATGCCGCGCTGGATTGACGCGCGAGTGCTTGTTTCTCGCGGTTCTCGATACTTTCTGGTGTCTCTTCATAAAGCGTTTGAGCGATAGTGAAGTTGCGACGTTTATCAGACACTTCCTTGATAATCACCACTTTATCATCAAAGCCTTGGCGGATTTTTACTTCAGCGCCGGCTTCGACTGTCTTCGATGCTTTACATCGTTGACCATTATATTGAACTTTTCCGCCATTGATCATGTCAGTAGCTACAGAACGAGTTTTATAAAATCGTGCAGCCCATAACCATTTATCTAATCGAACTTTTGAATCTGTCATGTTATGTTTCAGTAATGTTAAATGTGCGGTAAAAACGCGCGGATTTTATCATAGGTAGTGATTTTAAACTACTTGAAGGGTTATACTCGATTTTTTTGAACAAGACTCAAGCAATTTGCGTTTCACTTTGTTAGTGTTAGCGCCGATCATCGAATGTCATGTAGTCGCCGGAGAATAATAATAAATGGAATCTTCTCGATTGATTGAGCAGATTAGTCAAACAATAAATAAAGCGCCGCAAGCCTTAATTGCCAAAGTTCTCACTGTATTGCTTGTCATATACAGCGCTTATTTGGTGGCGTTTACTACGTGGCAGTTTTTTGCGAGCCCTGTCGATCACGGTGTTGTCACATATGCGCCTTTGTCTAATGATGCTTCAGATAATGAAGCGAGCCGTGTTAACGTCAACCCTTTGCTTGCGATTAACCTTTTTGGCAAAGAAGAGGTAGTTGCTAAAAAACCGATGCCAAAGCCAACCACTAAAGTCGCTCCCAAAACGAGACTGGCTTTGACCTTAACGGGTATCGTTGCAGACAACAGCAGTAACGTATCTGCGACTTCTGTGGCAATTATTGAATCTCGAAACTCGCAAAGTACCTATGGTATTGGTGATGCAATTGAGAATACTCAGGCAAAAGTGGACCAGATTCTTCTAGACCGCGTCATTTTGTCGGTCGGTAGTCGTTATGAAACCTTAATGTTAGAAGGTATCGAGTATTCAACCACGATACCTGGTTCTGCGGATGAGCTAAAAGACAACATAGACGTGGATTCGATTCGCGTTCAAGCGAAACCAGAGGCCCGCCGCCCAACAAGACAACCCAATCGCGACAAACATTCCACTCGTCCAAATCGTCCTAAGCCAAGCAAAGTGGATAGAACCGCTGACGTCGAATTGGCAGAAGATTTGAGAGAACAGCGTGAGCAGCTGTTTGAAGACCCAAAACAGTTATTAGATTACATCAACATCACCCCACAACGACAAGCGGGTGAGCTATTAGGTTATCGATTGAGACCAGGAAAAGACCCAAGTTTATTTAACCGGGCTGGCCTCAAACACAATGACCTAGCGATAGAGATTAATGGATACGATTTAACAGACATGCAACAAGCATTGTCTTTGATGCGTGAACTGCGAGAAATTACCGAGGCCAACATTACCGTGCTTCGCGATGGTTCACCTGTACAAATAATTTTGGCCTTATAAGCCCTGGAGTTTTAATTAAATGGGACCTCTTTCTTCACACTCAATAAAGGTAACTTTTGTTTCGGCGCTGTTATCACTAGGGATGTTGACGACGGCAATGACCTCAACAAACGTCCACGCGACTCAGTATTCGCCGAATTTTAAAGGTACTGATATTAATGAATTCATTAATATCGTAGGTAAAATTTTAAATAAGACCATCATTATCGACCCTGCGGTTCGAGGTAAGGTGAATGTGCGTTCTTACGACTTACTGACTGAAGAGCAGTACTATCACTTTTTCCTGAATGTCCTTGAAGTCTATGACTATGCGGTTATCGACATGGGTGATGGGATCTTAAAAGTCGTTCGTGCTAAAGACGCCAAAAGCTCACCAACGCCGGTTGTTACGGACGAAAACCCAGGTCAAGGCGATGAAATGGTGACCCGCGTTGTTTCAGTTAAAAACGTATCGGTCCGTGAACTAGCGCCTTTATTACGCCAGTTAAGTGACCAATCGGGTAGTGGTCACGTAGTTCACTATGAGCCAGCTAATGTCGTCATGGTGACAGGTACAGCAGCGATGGTGAACCGTATGGCGGACATCATTAATCGCGTTGATACTGCAGGTGACCAACGAGTCGTGATTGTTAAATTAGAATTTGCGTCTGCAGGCGAGATGGTTCGCATTGTAGAAAGCATTTACAAGAGTTCAGGTGCAAACAAATCACAACCAGACTTCTTGATTCCAAAAATTGTTGCGGATGATCGTACAAACAGTGTCATTGTTACGGGTGAACGCGAAGCGCGTGAAAAAGTGATCGAACTCATTAAGCGCTTAGACTCGGAGCTAGAGTCGACAGGTAATACTAAGGTGTATTACTTAAAATACGCTAATGCAGAAGAAGTCGTCCAGGTTTTGACTGGTGTTTCAGACTCGATTGCTGCTGATAGCCAAGGCGGTACTAAACAAGCGACAGGCCGCACACGAGCGAGCTCGTCAAAGCGTGATTACTCTATTCAAGCACACCCAGATTCTAACTCTTTAGTTATCAATGCCGAACCAGACATGATGCGTTCGCTTGAGCAAATTATTCGTCAGTTAGACGTTCGTCGTCAGCAAGTTCTTGTTGAAGCGATTATTGTTGAAGTCTTTGAGAGCGACGGTATTAACTTAGGTATTCAGTGGGGCTCTGAAGAGTTTGGATTCACTCAATACAATAATGGTGTGACGCCAATTACGTCTATTGCTGGTGCAGCTTATGTAGCTCGAGACAAAACAACACAAGAGTTTATTAATACTTACAACTCGGAAGGTGCGCCTGTCCAACAAGAGGTAAGTAAAACCGTCGAGGGTGACCCGACGGCACTAGCACAAGTCCTTAGCGGCGTTACAGGCTTTGCAACTGGCATCGTAAAAGGTGACTGGGGTATGGTGCTACAAGCTGTGCGTAACAATACAAATACAAACATCTTGGCAACGCCTTCAATCACAACTATTGATAATGAAGAAGCGTCTATTTTGGTGGGTTCTGAAATCGCCATTTTAACGGGCTCGACAGCGGGAGCGAATAACTCAAACCCATTCCAAGAAGTCGACCGTAAAGAAGTAGGTATCAAGCTGAAAGTCACGCCTCAAATCAATGAAGGTTCGGCGATTCAGTTACTCATCGAACAAGAAGTATCAAGTGTCAGTGGTGCAGTAGGTGTTGATGTGGGTATTAACAAACGCTCTATCAAAACTAATGTCTTAGCCGAAGATGGTGGCACGATTGTCATCGGTGGTTTGATTGATGAAGACGTTCAAGAAAGTGTGTCAAAGGTTCCATTATTAGGTGATATTCCTATTTTAGGTCACCTGTTCCGTTCGACGGGTACAACCAAACGCAAACGCAACTTAATGGTCTTTATCCGTCCACAAATTTTACGTGATGGCCGCAGCGCACTTGATGTGAGCCAACGCAAATATAACTACATGCGTGCTCAACAAATTAAAGAAGACGAAGATGGTGTAGAGCTAATGCCAATGACGGACCAGCCTGTTTTAAAAGAATGGGAAGGAAAGTTAGAGCTTCCACCGCGCTTTGAAGAGTACATGAAGGAACAGGAAGAGGGTACCAAGCCAGCGCCTGTCAGCTCAGAGAAGAAATACGACTCGTCGCAAAGTGAGCAAAACTAATGCAAAAAGAGCAAGCAGATAGCATGGAAACAGATGCGCTGTCGGCCGATAACAGTGCATTAGAGCAAAAATTAGGTGCAGAAGAAGCGTCTTTTGTGAACAACGCCGAGCTTTCTGACATCGATGAAGAGCTTGAAGAAGCAGAAGCGAATCAACGCTTACCATTTGGTTTTGCCAAACGTTTTGGAGTGATGATTTCATACACGGGTGAGCAGCCTGAGTTATTGATCAAGTCTGATACACAAATGCCTGCGCTCATGGAAACGCGCCGTCTACTTGGTGAAGCATTGCCGTTTCGAGTCGTGTCTGATGAAGAGTTTGATTTAACTATTGAGCAGGCATATCAACGCAATGCATCCGAAACTCAGCAGTTGATGGAAGACATCGGTAACGAAGTCGATTTGTTTTCAATTGCAGAAGAACTACCAGGTACAGAAGACCTTTTAGAAAGCGAAGACGATGCGCCGATCATTAAACTTATTAACGCGACTTTATCTGAAGCCATCAAAGAGGGTGCGTCCGATGTTCATATCGAGACCTTTGAAAAGTCACTCGTTATTCGTTTTCGAGTTGATGGCGTGTTACGTGAAGTCTTATCACCAAACCGCAAGCTAGCCTCATTACTTGTTTCTCGTATCAAGGTCATGGCGCAACTCGATATCGCCGAAAAGCGCATCCCTCAAGATGGCCGTATTTCATTAAGAATCGCTGGTCGCGCCATCGATGTTCGTGTTTCTACCATGCCTTCGACCTACGGCGAACGAGTGGTAATGCGTTTATTAGACAAAAATAATGCGCGTCTTAACCTGTCTGATTTGGGTATGGATAAGCGCAATGAAGAACAGTTTGGTCAGTTACTCAGAAAACCACACGGTATTATCTTAGTTACCGGTCCTACGGGTTCAGGTAAAAGTACGACCTTGTATGCGGGCCTTTCCGACATTAACAGCAAAGATCGCAATATTCTTACGGTTGAAGATCCTGTCGAGTATGAACTACCAGGCATCGGTCAGACGCAAGTGAATCCAAAAGTCGACATGACGTTTGCTCGTGGTTTACGAGCGATTCTTCGTCAAGACCCGGATGTGGTCATGATTGGTGAGATTCGTGACTTAGAAACCGCCGAAATCGCGGTTCAAGCCAGTTTGACCGGTCACTTGGTTATCTCGACTTTGCATACGAATACCGCTTCTGGCGCGATTACGCGTATGGAAGACATGGGCATTGAGCCATTCTTATTATCCTCAAGTTTGTTAGCTGTACTGTCTCAGCGTCTAGTCAGAACCTTGTGTAACGAGTGTAAAGAACCGGCTTCGCCAGACCAATCTGAGCGTGAGCTAATGGGCTTGTCGGAATCTGAGTCTTGCACCATTTATCATCCAAAAGGCTGTGACAAATGTAACTTCAGTGGTTATCGTGGCCGTGTTGGTATCCATGAATTACTTGTGGTCAACGAGCAAGTCCGTGAACTTATTCATAACGGTCATGGTGAACAAGCCATTGAAAAATACGCTCGTGCCCATGTTCCTAGTATTCGTGATGATGGTATTAGTAAAGTAAAAGCCGGAATGACCACATTAGAAGAGGTCTTGCGCGTGACGCGTGAGGACAATTAATGGCGGCATTTGAATATAAGGCTCTGAATGCCAAAGGCAAAACCGTCAAAGGAATTTTGGAGGCAGATACTTCCAAGCAAATTCGCCAGCAGTTGCGTGACAAAGGACTTGTACCTCTTGAAGTAAACAAAGCCAGTCAAAAAGAGCAGCAGGACTCAAGTGGTTTTCAGTTGTTTCAGCCTAAAGTATCGACCACTGATTTGGCACTTATAACGCGTCAATTGGCGACGCTTGTTGGTTCGGCATTAACGATTGAATCTGCCTTATTGGCCGTCGCTGAGCAATGTGACAAACCACGCTTAAAAAGAACCATCATGGCGATTCGTTCTAAAGTCGTTGAGGGTTATACCCTAGCCGACGGCATGAAAGAGTTTCCGTATATTTTCGATAAGCTATTTCGTTCAATGGTGGCCGCTGGTGAAAAGTCGGGACACCTCGATGAAGTCCTGAACCGACTTGCCGATTATACCGAACAACGCCAAGCGACTAAAAGCCAATTAACTCAGGCGATGGTCTATCCAATAATGTTAACGATTGCCGCGATTGGTATCGTTGCGTTCTTGTTAACGTCTGTCGTGCCACAAATCGTCAGTCAGTTTGTTGACTCGGGCGCTGCGCTTCCTGGCTCTACTCAATTCTTGTTAGATTTAAGCGGCTTTATCACTTCTTATGGCGTGTTTGTGGTCATTGGAATCTTGTTATTTTTAGTAGTGATGGAACGTTTGTTAAAGCGTCCAGCAATTAGACTCAAATTTGACAAAATGTTATTGAACTTACCGCTCATTGGAAGGGTCGTACTAGGGGTGAACACAGCTCGATTTGCTCGTACTTTAAGTATTTTGACCTCAAGTGCGGTTCCTATTTTGGAAGGCATGCGAATCGCCGGACAAGTGTTATCAAATAGCTATATACAGCAAGGTGTGCAAGAAGCAGCAGATGCAGTTCGTGAAGGCGCATCACTAAAAAATTCGCTTCAACAAACCAAGATTTTTCCACCTATGATGATTCACATGATTGGCAGCGGTGAAAAATCTGGTGAGCTAGAGCACATGCTTTCAAGAGCAGCCGATAACCAAGACAACGAAATGGATGCCACGCTCAAAATTAGTTTAGGTTTGTTAACGCCAATGATTGTATTTGTGATGGCAGGCATGGTGATGTTTATTTTGATGGCCATTTTGCAACCTATCATGCAAATGAACAGTCTCGTTGGTTTGTAACAAGACTGATTTAAGATACGATTAATTTAGAATAAAAAATAACAACTGGAGTAAGCAGTGAAAAAATTTCAAGGTAGTCAAAACAAGGCGCAACGCGGCTTTACACTTTTAGAAGTCATGATCGTAATTGCGATTTTGGGCATGATTGCAGGCTTAGTTGTACCAAACCTTATGGGTCAAACAGACGATGCCAAAATCCAAAGTACGGCGATTGAGATCCGCAATTTGGAATCGACGCTAGACATGTACAAACTAAAAGGTGGCATGTACCCAACGACCGAGCAAGGCTTAGAAGCGTTAGTAATGCGTCCTGAAATCGAACCGATTCCACGTAACTACCCAGATGCAGGTTACTTGAAGAAGGTGCCAGTAGATAAATGGGGCAATGAATATCAGTTAGTAAGCCCAGGTGAAATGGGTGTCTATGACTTATTCTCTATGGGCCCAGATGGTGAAGCCGGTACCGAAGACGACATCGGTAACTGGAACGCCGACGAGTTTTTATAAACCGCACTTCAATAGTATTCAGCGCGTGGCCTATTAAAAGTAGGCCATACTCTGATCTTTCAGCTTCATTATCCAATGGAATCGTCGCTTGTGAAAAAGCCCCAAGGCTTTACGTTGATAGAACTGTTACTGGTAATTGTCATTATCGGATATCTGGTCTCACTTGTGCGATTCCCAAGCCTATCAAAATCGCCTTTTGATGAAGTCGAAACTCAAGCTACTAAACTCACCGCCCTAATTAATCTAGCGTCTGAGCAAGCCTTGATCCATAACGTTCAAATGGGCTTGGCCGTGAGTGAAAATCAATACGCTTTTTTGGCGTTTGTGGATGGCAAATGGCAACCGATTCAAGAACCACCTTTCAAAACAGAACCGCTTCCGGAGTTTGTTACCCTAAATTTAGAACTTGATGGTCTTGAGTGGAGTGAAGACAACCTGATCAGTAGTATCGACATGATTGATGAGGAGCGATTAGAAGAGCTAGCCGAGCTCCCAGAAGAAGAGCGGCTATTGGCTTCTCCGCAGATTTTTATTTTATCCTCAGGTGAGTTATCTCCATTTGATATCACGGTCGCGTATGACGACTTTGATACGCAGGTCGAGTTTTTAGTTCGTGGTAAGTTTACCGCGCCCGTGTCTGTCTACGACCCTCAACAAATTGAGGAGTTGGACTGATGTTGAAGCCAAAAGGCTTTACCTTAATCGAGTTGTTGTTGGCCTTAGCGATTTTTGCTTATGCCAGTGCGTCCATATTAAAAATGGTTGGTCAGTCAGCGAACAACACGTCGATGTTAGAAAAAATGACCTTTGCTTCTTGGGTGGCAGACAATCGCATCACAGAAATGCGTCAAGAAACAACGTGGCCGCCAAAAGACAACCACAAAGGGGAAGTCGAAATGGGCGGTGTAACTTGGTACTGGCGACAAGTTGTAACGGAAACGGCCGATCCTCGTATGCGAGCCGTCAAGATACGAGTGTTTGAAACCGTCGACGGAGAAAACAGTACCTACGATTTAGAAACTTATGTGGTGCAGAGAAAAGTGAGGAGTCGCAGCTGATGTCTCGTTTTTCTTTTTTTACTAAAACCAATGAAGCCAAACTTAAGTCTTCACACACTGGCTTTTCAAAGATTCGTTTAAGCACAAAACAAAAAGGCTTTACTTTAATCGAGCTACTTTTGTCCTTAGCCATTTTTGGCATGTTGGGAATGGCGACGTACAGCGTGTTAAACAACACGATTAAGGGTAAAGAGGTCATTGAGTCGCAATCCCAAAATCTTGTTAGTTTACAACGCGGCATGATGTTTATCGAAAACGATTTTCGTCAGCTCGCGCAGCGCAAGGTAAGAGTGCAGGGCGAAGAGCCGGCAGACAAATTCTTTATCGCGGAGCCTTATTTATTTGATTCAGAAGAGTTGGGGTTTGCGTTTGTGAGAGATGGTTGGACAAACCCGGCGATGATGCTTCCAAGAAGTGAGATGCAGGTCGTTATTTATCGATTAAGAGAACAAGTACTCGAGCGTCTTTATTTTAATTACGTGGACGCGGATGTTGGTACAGAGCCGAGGGTACAACCTATTTTGACTGGTGTTTCAGAGCTAGAGCTTAGTTATGCCTTTGACAACGCATCACAAATTGAATGGGAAGAAGAGATTGAAGACAACAAGCTTCCCAAATTAATAAAGCTTCGTTTTATCAGTGAAGCATTTGGCCAAATTGAACGTGTCTTTGAGACGATCGAAGTGACAGGAAATGTTGCACAACCTGCACCAGGCGCAGGCCAACCAAACAGCCCTAATAGCCCAAATCAACCACCGGATGGCAACAATTCAACGCCGCTTAACCAAAGGGACTCGGGCTAATGCAGGCTAGCTTAAAACGCCAGCAAGGCGTCGCCCTAATTTCTGTAATGCTGATAATAGCGCTGTGTGTCGTTATTGCAGCGCAAATTAGTAATACACAACGAATGAGTATCAGTCGTTCACAAAACTTATTTGAACGTCAGCAAGCCTTTCACTATGCCAAAGGAGCCGAAGCGTTTGTTGGAGTGTTAATTACAGAAGCAATAAAAGAGAGCGATGGTGTTGTGCATTTAGGCCAACCTTGGGCAATGGAAGGGATGAGTTTTCCGGTTGATGGAGGTTTGATTGAAGGCCAAGTGTCGGATTTGTCGAGTTGCTTCAATGTTAATGCGCTTTGGCAGCCGAATATGTCAGACGAACTGCAACAGCAGCGTCGTCAGCTTTTTGTGAAGTTACTCGAAAAGCTCGATATCCAAGCAGACATCAGTCACCCAGATTTAGCCAACAACATTTACGATTGGATTGACCCAGATGACTACGCGACAGAAGCCGTTGGCTATGATGGTGATATGTACACTTCACTTGAGTATCCGTATTTGAGTGCCAACAGCGCCATCGCCCATGAAAACGAATTACGAGTCATTTATGGCTTTGACCCCATCGTCATGAACGAACTAAAAGACCATGTATGTGCCATCCCACAATTTCATGGTTTGATGATAAACGTTAATACCATCAAGGCTGAAAAGCCCGAGTTATTGATGGTCATGCTAGACATTGATGACCAAAAAGCCGCTGAAATTATTGGCGCTCGTCCTGAGGAAGGATTTGAGAATCTAGACGATTTTTGGGCCTTAGAAGAGGTCGCCACGATTACGAATATTGCCAACGTAGATAAAAGCTATTTTACGGTGACAAGTAACTTCTTTAAACTAATTACTAACGCATCATACAACGACGTTAAATTCGCCTTAACCAGTGTTATTCAAGTAAATGAAAACCGCGAATCATGGGTTATTGGACGTCGATTTGGAGGGGAAATTGAGCGAGAAGCTGATCCTGAGGATGAGCAGCCAGACGAATAAAGCGATACCTTGGCTTGTTTGGTCTGATAATAACAACGAAGTTATTATGTCCGGTGAAATCGCTGGGCAACATGAGCTGTCATCGATTACTCAATATGCAAAAGGTCGTCAGGTTACTGTTGTTGCTAACAGTGCTGATGTGCGCCTGATCAAACATCAATTAGAGCTAAAGCCTAATCGCCAGTTGTTGAACGCGCTGCCATTCATGCTCGAAGACGAGTTAGCAGAGGACATCGACAAGTTACACTTTACTGTCGAAAGCACCGGGTTTGATAAGACAACTCAAAAGCATTTTGCCAATGTCGCTATCATCAGCAAACGTGTTTTGGCCTCTTGGTTAGATGTACTGACAAGCAATGACATTAGTATTGTCAAAGTCATTCCAGAGGTGTTGTGTTTACCTGTCATTGACTGGCAAACACAAAATCACACTGACAAGAGTGAAGAGGCGGAATCTGAAGATTCAAATAGCTCCCCTCAGAAAGTCCAAATTATGGCATTAGCGGATGGTTTCTTGTGCCGTGAAGGGCAATGGCAAGGCGCGTTTGTTGAACAAGCCTGGTTGTCTTTATATCTTCAGCAAAAAACCGACACAGAGTTCTTGAGCTATACGCCAGCACCAAACGAGTTAGTAACCGCGGCCGCAGAACCAGAGCGTGGAATCAAGCTAACGCCACAAGATCCTGAATTACCTATGCTGATATTGGCAAAGGGCGCTAACCAGCAAAAGTGGAATTTGTTACAAGGTGAGTTTGCCCCTAAAAAGCAAATTAGTAAAACCTGGTTGTTGTGGCGTCCAGTGGTCGTGCTAGGTGTGTTCTTATTGATTATTAGCTTTGTTCTTAAAATTGCTAACTGGCAACAAAAAGAACATCAACTACAAGTCGCAAAAGCAGAATTGGCTGAGGCGTATAAGTCGGCCTTTCCAAAAGAAAAGCTCCGCATCAATTTGTTGCGTCGTCAGTTACAAAACAAAGTCAAAGCCTTAGGCAGCTCGGCTGGCGGTAGTCAGTTTGATTTCTTGCCCGTTATGGAAAAGCTGACTCCTATATTTAAACGTTATGAAAAGGTTAGCGTTGAGAATATTCGCTTTGATGGTAAACGCAGTGAGTTACGCCTAGAAGTGATGGCTCCGTCTTTCCAAGAGTTTGAACGCTATCGCGTTGCTTTATCTGAGTTGGGCTTTGACGTAAAACAAGGCGCGGTTAAAAATGAAGGCGACGTTGTGACGGGTTCCTTTAGTATTCAAGGAGGTCAGTAATGAGTGGTCTTCAAGCGGTTATTCAAAAAAATAAAGATAAAGCCATGGCGTTTTATCAATCTAAGTCAGAAAGTGAACAACGCTTAATTGGTTTACTGCTCGTCAGTTTCGTCCTGTTTGTCATTGTTAGTAGTTATCTGACGGTAACAAAAGGGCTTGCTGAAACGGACAAAAAGCTACAACGCCAGTTGGACTTAAATGCATGGGCCAATCAACAAATAGAGTTGATTCAAAGTGCTTCTCAAGGCACCAGTCGAGGCCAAGCTTCAGGCTCTATGACGCAAGTTATTAATACAACAGCCAGACGTTTTTCTATTAAGCTGGCACGGCTGCAGCCACAGCAAGCTAATTATGTAAAAGTCGGTCTTGAGGATGTGAATTTCAATCAGCTGATGCGTTGGCTTGCATTGTTGCAAAATACCTACGGTATCACGGCTGCTAATATTGATATTTCGCAAACTGATACTGATGGCATTGTCAGAGTAAGACGTTTGGATCTGGAGCGTATTTAATGTCTGCACGTAAGTTATGGTTATTGTTTTTTGTCGCCTTCGTTATTTGTTTAGTAGCACTGATTCCAGTATCAATGTTGACTAAAGTAGTGACACCACCGCCGGGAGTTGCTTACAAAAACTTAACGGGCACCTTGTGGAAGGGTAAGGCAAGTCAGGTTCAAGTCGATGATGTTGTTCTATCAAAAGTTCAATGGTCGCTGAGCTTTTGGCCACTCGTTATCGGTAAAGCTGACCTTGAGATAAAGTTTGGCAACGCTCGAGATAACAATGAAGTCAGCGGTAAGGGACACCTCAGTCTAGGGGTGAGTAGCGTTTCTGCACAAGACTTAGTTGTTAGGCTTCCGGCACAATACGTTAAGCCATTACTCCCTATTCCTCTTGGTAAAGTAGGCGGCAGAGTGATCTTGGAAATTGATGAATTTAGCAATAGTACCGAATTCGTCCAGAACCCAAGTGCCCCTTTGTGTCAGTCACTTAAAGGTGATTTGATGTGGACAAAATCGGAAGTAGTCTTTAACAACCCAATCAGAATGGGCACGATTCAGTCTAAGTTGAATTGTGAAGATGAAGTCTTACTCGCAAACTTTGATGGTAGTAACGAACTTGGACTTGAAGGCATCGCCAAAATCGAATCTGCGCAAGCGTTTAACTTTGACGGTTTTGTGAAGCCACAGCCTCAACTACCAACGGAAGTGCATCAAGGCATTGCAATGTTTTCTAAATTAGACTCACAAGGTCGTTACCCTATTAAACTTTAATAAAAATAGTGCGCAAAGGCCTTTTTATTCTGAGTGATCGTGTTCTATTCTAGAAGCTGGTAAAACGACCATGCACAAGGATTGGAACCGATGACGCTCCCACAGGAAAGATATGTAAGTGCGCTAACCAAAGACACCATGGCTCTTGTTCTCGCAGGAGGCCGTGGTAGCCGCTTAGAAGAATTAACGGCATGGCGGGCCAAGCCGTCGGTTTACTTCGGTGGCAAGTTCAGGATCATCGACTTTCCACTCTCTAATTGTGTTAATTCAGGCATCCGTAAAATTGGCGTATTAACTCAATATAAAGCCCATTCCCTTATAAGACATCTCATCAATGGTTGGAGCCACTTCAAACGCGAATTTGGTGAAACCGTAGAAATCATGCCAGCATCCCAGCGCTATTCAGAAAACTGGTATTTGGGCACTGCTGACGCGATTTATCAAAATATCGATATTATCCGCGGCATGCGCTGCAAATATATTGTCATTTTGTCCGGCGATCACATTTATAAAATGGACTACGGTCCAATGGTTGCGCAGCATGTAGAACGTGGTGCAGATATGACGGTGTCTTGTATTGAAACGTCAGTAGAAGAGGCAGCCGGCGCGTTCGGAGTGATGCAAGTGGACGAGAATAACCGTGTTCTGGATTTTTGTGAAAAACCCGAAAGCCCCGCGTGTTTACCTAACGATCCGAACAAAACCTTAGCGTCCATGGGCAACTATGTGTTCGATACCGAATTTTTATTAGAATTAGTGGAACGCGATGCCCAAGCCACCGATTCGAGTCATGATTTTGGCCGAGACATTATTCCTTCTATCATTGCCGATCACAAAGTATTCGCCCATAAGTTTGTCGCGCCCAATCCTGCCGAGCCTGCCTATTGGCGCGATGTAGGTACGTTAGACTCGTTTTGGGAGGCGAATATGGAAATGATCGCCACAACGCCTGCACTTAACCTGTACGACTCGTCTTGGCCGATTTGGACTTATCAGTCGCAATTGCCTTCTGCCAAGTTTGTTTTTGATGATGATGAAAAGTGTGGAATGGCTGTTGAGTCAGTTGTCTCTGCTGGTTGTATTATTTCTGGTGCCAAAGTAAAACGCAGTTTGTTGTTTTCTAACGTTCGCGTTGAAGTATTTAGCCATGTTGAAGACGCCGTTGTATTGCCTAATGTGACGATTTCTAAAGGTTGCCGTATTTATCGTGCAATCTTAGATCGCGGTTGCGTTATTCCGGAAGGAATGACTATTGGCGTTGATCACGAACAAGACCGAAAAAATGGGTTTAGGGTGACAGACAAAGGCGTGGTTCTTGTCACTCGAACGATGCTTGGCATGGCTCATGGTTACTCTTTTGAAGAATAACGTTGGTAAGCGTTGATAGACCCTCTAAGCATTGAGTTTGTCCTTTGTGTGTAAAAAGTTAATACAGCAAGTTCGTTGCGGTGAACTATAGTAAAAGATAAGACGTAATTCTTGTGTCTACTCAGACAATTAAACAGCGACGGGAGCAACTCAGTGATCCTCAACTTTATCTTTTTTCAAATAATCTGGTTTGGCTGTATCGTCTTAGGAAATGTCTTCCTACCCGTTGCACTCGTTTTAATTCTCATTCACTTTAATCACATGGACAGTACCGAGCACGATAGTCATATCATGATATTGGCTGGCGCCGTTGGCTTTGCACTCGATTCTACTCTTATGCATTTGGGTGTGATGACATTCGAAAGTGGCTTGGTGTCAGAATTCTTCATTCCGCCTTGGTTGATCATGTTGTGGATTGCGTTTGCTATGACCCTAAATCATAGCTTGTATTATTTTCAAGAGAAGCCGCTCTTTGCCTTTATCGGTGGCGCGATTTCCGGGCCGTTGAGTTATCTTGCAGGCGAGCGTCTTGGGGCGGTTCAGTTTGGCTACGATACGTTAACGACAGCGATTATCTTTGCTTGTTTATGGGGACCACTGTTTTTGGCCCTCACTCAATATATGCGGTCGATGAATGAAGCCATGTACGGAAAACCACATTTAGTAGTCAAAAAGAGTAAAACTAATCATCCCATAGCCGCCGAGGAGTCATCATGCTTACAAAAATAGCGCCCAAGCTTTCTTCTTTAGTTTGTTGCAGTTTTTTGTTGGTAAGTTTAGCGGTGAAGTCTGAATCACCCGTGATGTCCTACACCGTTGACGACGACAGCACAACACTCTCTACTTCGACCCAAACTGAGCTAAAGAGAGTAGGGATGGCGGAGTTTAGCTATTTGTTTTGGGACGTTTACGATAGTTATTTGTTTAATCATTCAGGCAAAATAGACGCAAATTATGCTTGGTACGAACAGGCACCACTGATTCTAGAAATCCGTTACAAAAGAGATATCAAAGCCGACGATTTAATCGAGAGTACAATTGAGCAGTGGCAGCACCTAGGACTTAGCGAAGATAAATATCAAGAGTATGTACCTTGGCTGAAGTCGGTATGGCCCGATTTGAAAGACGGAGACCGTTTGGCCTTGTTAGTTCAAGACGGTTACTCGGTATTTTTCTACAACAAAGAAGAAATAGCCCGACAAGATGACCCTTACTTCTCGCGTATATTTTTAGATATTTGGTTATCGACTGATACAAGCGAGCCAAAGTTACGTAAAAAGCTATTAGGTATGTAAGTTAACTTTTTAGCGTCAAGGAATCGGATCATGATTCAGCCATTTTCTACTAATTTTTTCAAAGGGTTATTGGTTTTGGCCACTAGCGTAACATTGGCCTCATGCAGTACCAATGTAGAAGAATATGAAGGCACCTCACCTAAGTTTGAGTTGGACCGTTATTTTGACGGTGATGTTATTGCCTGGGGGATGGTTCAAGACTACACAGATAAAGTCACAAGGCGGTTTTGTGTGGAAATGACAGGTACTTGGAAGTCCAATGATGACAATAGCAAAACAGGAGTGTTAGACGAGTGGTTTTACTACGCCGATGGCGAGAAAGACCAACGCATTTGGACTTTAACGAAATCACCAAAGGGTATCTATTCAGGCACTGCAAATGATGTAGAAGGACAGGCCAATGGAGAAGCAAAAGGGTTTGGGTTTCAATGGCAGTACACGCTCAATCTCACCATCGATGATACAGACTATCAGTTCTTTTTGGATGACTGGATGTATCAATTAGATGAATTTCGAATGATGAACAAAACCGAAATGAAAAAGTTTGGTATTACGGTCGCAAACATCACGATATTTTTTGATAAACAAAAGCCCCTTCGCAGTTGTCAAAATACAAAGCAGGGTGCGTAGTGAAGAGCGTCGACTCTAGGCGGTAAAGCGTTTTCTGTATCAAAACTTGTGGCGGCCCTATTAGTTTAAGCATTATTACTCAAGTGCCGCCTTTATCGACGGTGCTATTCGATATCGTTAATCAAATTGCGATAATCAGTCACGTTAACAAAGCCATCTAACGGAACCGCTCGCTTTTTACTATCTGGGTTGGCGACCGCCAGCAGATGTTTGATCCCGTACTTTTTAGCCGACTGTAAAACGCGCATTGAATCGTCGACAAATAAGGTTGTGCTTGGGTCAAAGTTCAAGTGTTCTTGTAATTGCTCCCACAGTCTCTGGCTTTCTTTACACTCACCAAATTGATGACAAGAGATCAACTCATCAATGTGCGCATCTAACTGGGTTCTTTCGACTTTTAAACTTAACGAGTCCGGGTGAGCATTAGTGACCAATACTACTTTTTTGCCAGCGCGCTTTAATGCCTCCAAAAATGGTAGCGTGTCTTCTCGAAGTTGGATGAGGTGTTGAATTTCTCGTTTCAGTTCGACTATAGGTAAATCTAGAGCGCGCTGCCAATAATCCAAGCAGTACCATTCTAATTGGCCGATGACTTCGTCATTCTTTTCTTTTAACAGCTGACGAGCTTGTTCTAGAGGAATATTGTGTTTGGCTGAATACGCTTTTGGTGTGTGTTCTAACCAAAAGTGATTGTCAAAATGCAGGTCTAATAAAGTCCCGTCCATATCCAATAAAACAGTGTCGATTTTGGTCCAATTAAGCATAGATTTCTTAGTAAGAGTCGTTATAGTTAGTACTGTGGTAACGATTCTAGCAGAAGGTGTTTATGTCAGGAAAACAAAAAGAGGAAACGCAACGCGAATGGGACGATCATACGTTGCCGACGATTCATGATTCGACGATAGTTGCCCAAAGTCGACTATTTAAAGTTGAACAAATTGACTTAGAGTTTTCCAATGGCGAACAACGTGTTTATGAGCGAATGAAAGGTTCAGGCCGAGGCGCGGTCATGGTTGTTCCATGCCTAAATGAAAAGGAAATTATGTTGGTACGAGAGTATGCCGCTGGCACTCATACTTACGAGCTTGGTTTTCCAAAAGGCCTTATCGATCCCAATGAATCACCAGAGCAAGCCGCAAACCGTGAGCTGAAAGAAGAAATTGGCTTTGGTGCTCGAAATCTAATTAAACTAAAAACGCTTTTAACGGCACCGACGTATTCCTCAGCAAAAATGCACATTTTTATTGCAACTGACTTGTATGCCGAATCACTCGAAGGCGACGAACCAGAACCATTAGAACAAGTTGTTTGGCAGTGGAGTGAATACGAGTCCTTAATGGACCATCCAGATTTTAATGAATCGCGCAGCGTGTCTGCATTGTTAATGGCGAAGTCACTACTTTCAAAATAGCTATAATTCAAAAGAATTACTAACCACAGCACTCCGTATTCTCAATACACAAGGTGCTGCCAACTCAAAGTATTCGCAAAATAAATAGGACTCTGAAGGTAGAAGTTAGCGCCAGAGTTCACGCTTCTAACAAAGTGCGTTCTGGTCGCTTCTTTTTATGTTCATTTAATCGTCAATCAGCCAGCCCAAACGTATTAAATATGGGCGATCGCTCAAGTTTTCAGCTATCCTAATAGAGTTCAAATGGGGTTCGGGAGGCGAAAGTGAATCGTGATTTAAAAGAGTTAGCAACGCAAGCGAGATTAATCGCAGAGCAGGCGGGGCATGCGATTCTTGAATACTTTTCTGACCGAGATTTTGAACAGTTCAGTAAGTCTGACGAATCCCCGGTTACCAGTGCTGACTTCGCAGCGAATGATGTCGTTATTCAAGCATTACAAAAACTAACTCCCGATATACCTATTATGTCTGAAGAGTCAGAAGGCTTAAGGTTAAGTGACCGCGAAGCATGGTCTGAGTATTGGCTGGTGGATCCATTAGATGGCACGCAAGAGTTTGTTGCTGGACGTCCGGATTTTGCGGTAAACATTGCACTTATTCAAAACAACCAGCCCGTGTTGGGGGTGATCCACGCGCCAGTAACCGAAGAGTTTTATTGGGCCGCAAAGGGCGAAGGTGCCTACAAGATGAAAAAAGGCAAACAAACTAAGTTAGAGGGCAACCACATTGATCCGTCAAAGCCTCATTTAGTTGTCGCCATTAGCCGGGTTCAAACCCTAGAAACCATCACCAAATACATCAAACCGGGTATTAGCCTGCAGTTTATTTCACTGGGTAGTTGTGCACTTAAGTCATGTTTGGTCGCAGAGGGTAAAGCCGATGTTTACATTCGTGTAGGGCCTACCGGAGAATGGGATACTGGGGCACCACAAATCATTGTTGAAGAGGCGGGTGGCTTGATAATTGATTCTGAGTTTGAAGCCTTGAGTTATAACAAGAGAGAGTCATTTATGAACCCAGACTTCTTCGTTGGTGCCGATAAAGAGCTCGATTGGTCGACCGTGATCATTCCTCACGGCTCTAGAAGAGACTAACCGCTAAACGCCTCTTTTCGCATTAAATTAACGGTTTCATGTAGTTCTGAGTATACCAATACGATTTCTTCAGACTTTAGCTGGTTATATAATTGTTCCTTTTTGGTCTCTAAAGACACTTCTTCAACGCCATAGTCTGTGCCTTCGCGCATGATAAAGGACTCAATAATACCATCTAGCGCATCCTTACTGACATCCTGCCAAGGTATGATCATAGCTCACCTCGTTGAGACTGAAGTTCTTTAATGTATTCAATGCTGCGATGTTCAGTCCAAAACACAGGCTTGAACGGATTGTTTCCTGAAATAAAACCGACGTGCCCGCCACCTTCACTCAGTTCTAATATTACGTTTGGTGACAGCATGTCTTCGCTAGGAATGACCTCAGGTGACATGAATGGGTCATCTTTGGCGTGAATGATCAGCGTTGGCGTTTTGACTGTCTTTAAAAAGCGGTTAGCACTACAGGTTTGATAATATTCATTTGCATTAGCAAAGCCATTAATTGGTGCCGTGATAGCTTCGTCAAATTCGGTCAATACTTTGATTTTTTCCAATCCTTCCTCATCAATATCAACAGGAAAGCGGTCTTGCATCAAAGAGAGTTTTAATTTGGTCTTGTTTCTTAGTTTATCAACTAAATACTTTTGATAGATTTTTGCAAAGCCATTGCCAATGGCTTTGGCACAAATACCAAGGTCAAGTGGCGCAGAAACCACCACCGCCCCATTCAAAAATGAAAGGTCTTGCTCGCCTACGTACTTTGCCAACATATTCCCACCAAGTGAGAAGCCAATCGCGTACAAAGGGTTTTGAGGAAACTTGCGTTTGATGTACTGAATAAGCTCAAAGACGTCTTCGGTTTGGCCTGAGTGGTAGCTTTTGGCCTGACGGTTTGGCTTTTTACCACAACCTCTAAATTGCATTAATAGTGCAGTCCAGCCTTGTTGATGAACGGCATTCATCATGCGCTTGGCATAAAAGCTATCGATAGATCCTTCAAGGCCATGCAGTATTAACACAATAGGCGCTTGCTCTTGTATATAGGCGGGGGAGCGGCTCCACACCAGCTCGATAAAGTCGCCATCAGATAAGTTAAATTCTTGCTCAAATGGACGAAATGACTCTGGCACTGAATAAAAGCGCGGAACTATGGTTTGCAAGTGACGATTATTGAGCCACCAAGCGGGCTTAAACTTCGAATCTACTATCATGCTGACCTCATACTACTACCTCTTCATGAGGGCTCTTAATTTTATTGCAAAGCATTAGGTCAGTGCAACCTAATTACGTCGGACAGTATACGCAATGACACTGTCCTTAGTTTACCTTTGTTCAAAATAGTCTTATCTTTTTGGTAAGTGAATACCCGCTAACATGCAGCGTATTGAACCGCCGGCATATTCCAAAGCAGATACATCAAGAGGTAAAAGTGTGACGCTGTCGCTGATCAACTCTTTTTGTGTTTCCGTCAAGGCGCCAAAAGCAGTTTGAGAAATCGCTAAGTATCGGCGGTCTGTTCCTTGAAGCTCTAACGCATTTCCGGCAAATTGATTGATTTGCGCTTCTGTTAGAGAAATGATGGTTTTACCACTTGCAGTTAGGCTATTTAATACACGGCCTCGTTGCTCTGTATCACGGATCATCTCATCACCAATTAATACATAATCACTACCTACACACATAAGAACGTTTGTGTGATAGACAGGAGTGCCATGCTCATCAGCAGCATCAAATAAAATAGGTGTGTAATTTACTTGATGACAGAACTGCTCAAAAACAACTTCACTGCATCGGTGTGAACGAACGGCATACGCTATTTGATCCACATGGTCCAAAACCATCGCTCCTGTACCCTCTAAAAACAGTGCTTGCTTTTCATAGGGTGAATAATCAATAACCTGGCTTACCATGTACTCTGATTTAATGTGTTCAATGATGTCATTACGACGCTCAAGTCGACGGTTCTCAGGGTACATGGCGTAAATACAAAGAGCGCCATTGGCATGAGTCGAAAACCAATTATTTGGAAAAACAGAATCTGGCGTGAGAGTTCCTTCGTCCTCAAACAATAAAACATCTATACCTTTTGATTTTATGATTTCGGCTGCGCTAGTAACTTGTTGAAAAGCTAATTGAGCAATATCACCTGGTGAGTCTGGTGATTGTTGAAACGCATTGTCCCCAGCGGTTTGTGGATTAGAAACAAAGTGGTGTGGGCGAACCATCACAACCGTACTAGGTGCTTGAGCTGTGTAGGACATTGTTACTCTCATGTGTTAATAGCGGATATGGGAAAGCGGCTATTGTAGAGACCCTTTCCCTTTACACAACCTATGTTTTTACTGTTTGAGACGAACGGCAAAAACAGTCAGTTACCGCTACAGTTTTGTTCTGGAATGGTCAGAAAAGTAATCTATTTTTGGACCTTTGGGTACCACCTGAGTTGGATTTATCATCGTGTGACTGAAGTAGTAATGACGTTTTATATGATAAAAGTCTACGGTTTCAGCAACACCTGGATATTGATAAAGCTCGCGGACGTAGCCGGACAAATGTGGATAACTCTCGATGGTCCTTTGATTACACTTAAAATGACCCACATAAACCGCATCAAAACGGATAAGTGTTGTGAATAAACGCCAATCCGCTTCTGTTAATGTTTTACCGACGAGATAGCGTTGCTTACTCAGTTTATCTTCAATCTGGTCCAGCGCTGAAAACAGGTCCGTAAACGCTTCTTCGTAGGCCTTTTGTTCAGTTGCAAAGCCACATTTATAGACGCCATTGTTGATATTGTGATAAACAAATTCATTAATTTCATCAATTTCTGCAGAAAGCGCTTCAGGATAAAAGTCTGCCTTGTTACCGGTCAATTCATCAAATGCGCTGTTTAGCATGCGAATGATCTCGGCAGATTCGTTACTAACGATGGTGTTGGTTTTTTTGTCCCAAAGTACAGGCACAGTGACACGACCTGAATAGTCCGAAATATTTTGGGTATAAACTTGATGCATGTATTTGTGGCCAAACAAGTCGTCGCCTGATGAATGGTTTGATGTATCAAACTCCCAGCCGTTCTCAAGCATATCCGGACTGACTACCGACACACTGATGTAATCTTCTAGTCCTTTTAGCTTTCTGAATATTAACGTGCGGTGTGCCCAAGGGCATGCAAGTGAGACATAGAGGTGATACCTGCCTTTTTCTGCTTTGTAGCCACTTTCACCACTAGGTCCTGCTTCGCCATCAGGTGTAACCCAACTTCTTAACTTGGCACTTTCTCGTTTAAATTTACCGTCATTATTTTTGGTGTCGTACCACTTATCTTGCCATTTGCCGTCTACCAACAAGCCCATTACTCACCCCTTTAAGTTTCAGCTAACTGCACTTTTATGTTTACTACATTTGCACTACGGTTATACCTGTGTATTAGTTTTTGTAGCGCGTGAATTAAGATTAGCAAACAAAACCCTAAAGCATAATTGCTAAAAGTTGTGTTTATTATTCGATTTTTTGAATCTTTTTAATAGCATACAGGTTGGATTAAAAATCGTTCAAGGTTCTTTGTCACAGGCCGATAAAAAGTAACAAATAAGGTAGGTATGTCATGATTAAATTTGATCCGAATCGATTGCAATCTTTGCAGTCTAGACAGACCGATAGGCCGACCAAAGATGTACGCGAAGATCAGCCTAAAGGTGTTCAGAGCAGTACTCCAACTTCGACAGTGACCCTTTCTGGTCAACAAATGTCGAGCTTTTCTCTATTTCAAAAAACGGTTTTAAAGAAACTAGAATATTCACTTCAAGGGTCAATAAAGCCCGCAATACCTGATGCTAAAGCCGATAAGATTGAGCAGGCGCTACTTGCGGCAAAAGAAAAACGCGCCGAAGTGGCATCCGGTAATATACTTAAGTTTATCGACCGCCAATTAAAAGCTGATAGTGAAAATGGCGCGTCAGCAGAGAAGATAGCAAGTCGCCTAGAAGCAGCATTAAAAGGGTACGAATCTGGGTTTGGTGAAGCCAACTCAATCTTATCTGATATGGGATTGATGTCAGAAGATGTAGAGTCTGATGTGGGTTTAACGGATAGTAAAGTCAGAGATGGACTACAAGCGTTGGCAAAAGAGTACTTAGGTGACGACGCAGAGGCGTTTGTCGATAAAGTAGAAGCTGGCAGAGTTAGTAATAGGGATGACGATACGGATGATGTCGATGCTGGTGAGGGAAGTCCAGTTTCTAATACAGGCGTTCAATCTCAATACAACCAGTTTTCCGCATCAGAAGGTCGTGCTTTTAGTTTCAAACTAGAAACACGAGATGGTGACGTTGTTGAAATTAATGCACGCTCGTTACAATGGCTTAGTGCCGAGCAGTTCTCTAGTCAGCGCAGTTACGCTGGAGAGGGTAGCGGTCAAAGCGCGCAGTCCTTTAACGCCTTTGGAGTAGAAGCTGGTCAACAAAGTGAATTTGCATTGCGTATTGACGGTGATTTAGATGAAGACGAACTCGAAGCAATTAACGATTTATTGCAGCAAGTGAACAGCCTAAGTGAAGACTTCTACGGTGGTGATATGCAGAAAGCCCTAGAGAAAGCATTGAGCCTTGGTTATGACAGTACTGAAATTGGCTCGTTCTCTGTCAATCTAAGTCAAACGTCCTCTGTCAAAGCAGTTCAAGCCTATCAGTCTGAAGATAGCCTATTAAAACCAGGGGTGTTGTCAGAGTTAAAACCGTTAGGTAAGTTCGCGGCACAAATTGCGCAGAGTCTTAATAAAGCCCAAGAGAGTTTTAGCGAGCCTAAAGCATTGGTGTCTGATTTAATTCAGAATATGTCTGAGCTCAATAAACAAGCAGGGCGCTCATCGATAGTCGAACTTTATTCTTTTTCAGAAACGATTATTGAGCAATATTCACAGCGTTTGTTAGTCAACCCTAATGTGAACTCAGAGGGTGATGATTAGGCACACATCCATTTTCTTATTCAGTGTGCCTAATTAAAATGCGGTCGTTAGCTGGCGGTCTTCTTAGATGTTTTGACCGCCGCATTGATTTGTTTCATTTCATTTGCGGTTAAGTCTCTCCATTGCCCTGGTCTAAGCCCTTTTAAGTCGACATTCATAATTCGAGTACGCTTAAGCTTAGTGACCTCATAACCTAAGTATTCACACATGCGTCTGATTTGGCGGTTGAGACCTTGGGTCAAAATAATCGAGAACTGCTTAGGGCCTAATAGCTTTACTTTGCATGGCTTAGTTACGGTACCTAAGATTGGGATACCTTTTTCCATTCTCGACTTAAAGCGATCGTTTAAAGGTTTGTCCACGGTAACAACGTATTCTTTTTGGTGCGCATTTTCGGCACGTAAAATCTTGTTAACGATATCACCGTCACTGGTTAAAAAGATCAAGCCTTCTGATGGCTTATCCAGTCGACCAATTGGGAAAATACGTTCTTTGTGATTAATGGCGTCGACAATATTACCTTTGACGTGACGCTCTGTCGTACAAGTGATGCCGATAGGCTTGTTGTAAGCGATGTAAACTCGGTCAGATTTGTTTTCAGCTGTGGCCGCAATTGACTTGCCATTTACGGTCACCTTATCACCAGGCATGACTTTCGTGCCTAACTCAGGCAGTTTGCCATTAATCTTTACTTTCTTTTGTTCAATGAGCTTGTCGGCTTCACGTCGTGAACAATAGCCAGATTCACTGATAAATTTATTAAGTCGTTTGCCTGTGATTTCAGTCACTGGATTACCTGTTGTTACCTAATTTAACTGTGTCTATAGTAACACAATCAAATTAGGTATTTTACATTTGGAGTTTGTTCCGGAGAGTTTTTGGTTATATATGTTTGTTAATAAACTCTTTCATTTCCCTCATCGCTTTTAAACGGTTTTTGGCCTTACTTAAGTAATGATCGCCATCCTCCAATTCAACATACTTAACCGACTTGTTCTGTGACTTTAGTTCGTCATAGATGTTAATGGATTGGTAAACCGATACGACTTCATCGTGTTCTCCATGTATTAATAACACTGGTGCGGTGATATCACTGACATAATTAATCGGCGAAATATTTTTAAGATGGTCAGCGGCTAAATGTCCGTTGTTTATGACTTTATTCCAGTACGCGATGACCCAATGATCTCGGCCATGATCTCGTTTTTCATCCTTCATCATTTTATGGACGTCGCTTACACCATTAATTGAAACGGCACACTTATATAAATCAGGTGTATAAGTCACACCTGCAAGAGCGGCATAGCCTCCATAACTTCCGCCGACGATACATACGCGTTCTTTATCGATAGTGCCTTCTTTACTTAATGAAAGAAGAGCGTCTGTTAGATCATCTTGCATTTTTAATCCCCATTCCCCTCTACCTTTGGTGATGAAATCATAACCAAACCCATCGCTTCCTCTAAACTGTGGCTGGATTACGACATAGCCTTGTCCAGCAAAATATTGGGCCATGTAGTCAAAGCCTTTTCTATCGTAAGACTCAGGTCCGCCGTGTGGCATCATAATCGCAGGTGCTGGTTCTGCCGATTCTTTTTTAGGCAATGTTAATAGCGTCGGAATTATTAGGCCGTCTCTTGCTTCGTAGCTATACTCGACAACATCATAGACTGCCTCTGGTGGTATTTGTGGACGACTAGGACTGAGTAACTCTAAACGACCAGCGTGGTATTTAATGTAATCACCGGAACTGTGTTCGCCTTCCATATAAAATATTATTTGTTCCCAGTCATCGGTGTAATCTTGGATTCTAAATGAGTTGTTTGGCATTGCTTGGGCAATCCCTCGCATACGTGCGTTGAGCTTTTCATCAAAAAACTCATAAGTTGGTGTAAAGCCAGAGTATTGGGCACCAAAAACGACTCTATTGACGTTTGTCAGTAATCTTTCAACACTTTTATTGGGGTTTTCAAAAATCGCTGGGCCAATAGCCCCATTTTCCAAACTCATAGTGAAAAATGCTTTTTGATTCGTTTCTGAATTTATGCCACTTATGACTAAGCTCTGATAGTCTGGTGTTAAGCCCAACACGCCAATCGTTTTGATATCGGTTCTCTTGCGGTATATTTCTTTCCATCCGTCTTCTAGTTTTGCTTCTACAATATGCCAATTGTCTTTGTTGTGAAATCGCTCTCTAGCAATGATGTCCCCTTTTGCATTCACAAAGTAATCGTCAGTATCGTTACTGCCTCTACTTATGACTTTGGGTTTTCTTCTTTTCTTCAAGTTAACTTTGAATAAGCTGTACTCAGTTTCTTTATAGTAGGCTGGCATAAAAGCATACTTTTTGTCCTCAGAAATACCGACGATTCTTCCTAGTTGAGTTTGCCCCATGTGGATGCCATAGTTTTGCTGCATCAGCAAGTGAGTTTTTTTACTATCGAGGTTAACTGCATAAGCCCAACTTGAATCATATCTCCCCATGTAGCCGCTCAAAATGACGTTTTTAGTAGCGACGAGAATGACCGTCTCTTCAGAAACAAAGTAGATGAGATTTGGGTTCATTTCATCAATACTCACCGCAGTAATTGGCTGCTTGGTTTTGGCATCAATGACAACAAGAATATCTTTACCTTGCTCGGATAAACGATAAGCAAGTTTTCCTCCTTTCGGAGATATAGCAAATAAACTTTTACTGGGTAGTTGAGCATAAGCATCGACAGAGATTGGGTTTGCTGTCGATATGAACGAAGCTATGAAAAGCAGTATTAGAACGAGACGCATAAAACTTCCTTATTTTATTTTTATATCCTACTTTTAATACCTTACACTGAATTAGTTCCTATTGACGAGCTTTAGGTGTTCTTTCTTGTCTTTTAGATACAAAAAAGCCTGCTCGAGGCAGGCTTTTTTAAAAGGGTTAAGAGACTAAATTACTTAGCTTCTTTGTCCGCTTTTGCTTTCGCGATTACTTCGTCTGCAACGTTTTGTGGACATGCACTGTAGTGGCTGAATTCCATTGAGAATTGACCACGACCTGAAGTAATTGTACGTAGGTGACCGATGTAACCAAACATTTCTGATAATGGAACGTCCGCTTTAATACGTACGCCAGTTGCACCAGCTTCTTGGTCTTTGATCATACCACGACGACGGTTAAGGTCACCGATTACGTCACCAACGTTGTCTTCTGGAGAGAATACGTCAACTTTCATGATTGGCTCAAGAAGTTGTGCACCCGCCTTAGGAATTGATTGACGGAAAGCGCCTTTAGCAGCGATTTCGAATGCAACAGCTGATGAGTCAACTGCGTGGAATGCACCGTCGTATAGTTCAACTTCAACGTCTAGTACTGGGAAGCCTGCAAGAACACCTTCTTCCATCATACCTTTGAAGCCTTTCTCAACTGCAGGCCAGAATTCCTTAGGAACGTTACCACCAACAACTGAAGACGTGAACGTGAAACCAGAGTTTTGCTCACCAGGCTTGATGCGGTAGTCGATCTTACCGAACTGACCAGAACCACCAGACTGTTTCTTATGCGTGTAGCTATCTTCGATTTCTTTCGTGATAGTTTCACGGTAAGCAACCTGAGGTTGACCAACTTCAAGTTCAACACCGTAAGTACGCTTAAGGATGTCAACTTTGATGTCTAGGTGAAGCTCACCCATACCTTTAAGGATAGTTTCGCCTGAGTCTTCGTCAGTCTCAACTTGGAACGATGGATCTTCTGCAACCATCTTACCAATCGCGATACCCATCTTCTCGTTACCGCCTTTATCTTTAGGCTTAACAGCGATAGAGATTACCGGCTCAGGGAAGATCATAGCTTCAAGAGTACATTCGTGCTTAGGATCACATAGAGTGTGACCAGTTTGAACGTTCTTCATACCTACAACCGCTAAGATGTCACCAGCTTGTGCTTCAGAAATCTCGTTACGGTCATCTGCTTGCATCTCAACCATACGGCCGATACGCTCAGTTTTACCTGTTGCAGAGTTAAGAACTGTATCACCTTTCTTCATGCGACCTGAGTAGATACGGATGAAAGTAAGGGCACCGAAACGGTCGTCCATAATTTTGAACGCTAGCGCTCTTAATGGCTCTTCTGCGTCAACAGTTGCAACTTCACCAGTTGGCTCACCAGTTTCTTTGTCAGTAAGAGGTTGAGGATCTACTTCTGTAGGAGAAGGTAGGTAATCAACAACAGCGTCTAGTACTAACTGAACACCTTTGTTCTTGAATGCAGAACCACAGAACGTAGGGAAGAAATCAAGGTTACGAGTACCTTTACGGATACAAGCTTTGATTTGCTCTTCAGTCGGCATTTCGCCTTCCATGTACGCTTCCATTAGGTCATCGTCTTGCTCAACAGCAGTTTCGATTAACTCTTCGTGGTACTGTTCTACTTCGTCAACCATGTCCGCAGGAACATCAGTGATTTCGTAGTTTTCAGGAAGACCTGTGTCATCCCAAACATATGCTTTCTTAGTTAATACGTCTACAACACCAACGAAGTCGTCTTCACGACCGATTGGAAGTGTCATTACTAGTGGGTTAGCAGCTAGTACGTTTTTAACTTGGTCAACAACGCGGAAGAAGTCTGCACCTAAACGGTCTAACTTGTTTACGAAGATTAGACGTGCAACTTCAGATTCGTTCGCGTAGCGCCAGTTAGTTTCTGATTGTGGTTCAACACCACCAGAACCACAGAATACACCAACACCACCGTCAAGAACTTTAAGTGAACGATATACTTCAACAGTGAAGTCAACGTGTCCTGGAGTGTCGATTACGTTTAAGCGGTGTTTTTTCCACTCACAAGTAACAGCAGCTGACTGGATAGTGATACCACGCTCAGCTTCCTGTTCCATGAAGTCAGTAGTTGACTCACCGTCATGTACTTCACCAGTTTTGTGGATTTTACCGGTTAGTTTCAAAATACGCTCTGTTGTCGTTGTTTTACCAGCGTCAACGTGAGCGAAGATACCTATATTTCTATACTTAGATAAGTCAGCCATTGTCTTACTCTATCTTCTCAATAATAAGTTGGTTAAAAAAAGCCGCCGGATTCTATCATTAATTAACCAAAACAGCACACTTTTCATAAAAAAATAATAAAATATTTGGCATTAATGAGTTAAATACTCGTTTTGTGCGTAATATGTTTCCAAATTACTGAGTTAATCAGTGTAGAAGAATTTTAGGATTATGATGAGCGAAGACCAAAATCAAAAGCACAAAGAGCGACAACAAAGATTAAAAGAAAAAGTAGATCAACGAGTTGAACAAGCACAAAAAGTTCAAGGAATTTTTCAAGTCATTACCGGTAATGGTAAAGGTAAATCCACTTCTGGGTTTGGGGTGGTTACACGCTGTGTTGGTTACGATAAAAAAGCCGCGGTAGTACAGTTTATAAAAGGGGAATGGGACTGTGGCGAACGCCGTTTATTGGAAAAGCATGGTGTTCCTTTTGCGGTTATGAAAACAGGCTTTACTTGGGATACTCAAAATAAAGAAGCAGACACCAAAGCGGCTGTTGAAACTTGGCAACAAGCAAAAACTTTTCTAGCCGATGATACCATTGATGTGGTGCTACTCGATGAGTTGACTTACATGATTACTTATCAATACCTCGATTTAGATGAAGTACTCGAGGTAATTAAGAATCGTCCTAAGATGCAATCTGTAGTCGTGACGGGACGTGCTGCTCATCGCGAACTCATTGAAGCTGCGGATACGGTCAGTGAAGTCAAAAACATCAAACACGCCTTTGATTCAGGGGTAAAAGCCCTTGAAGGCTTTGATTATTAATTGATCAATTAAATTTAGTTATAAATCATGAAACAAGCCGCTTTTTACAGCGGCTTTTTTATTTTTGACTTGGCAATAATCACCTACTGTATTTATACTGTATAAATAAACAGTATTTGGTGGTGGTTATGTTAGAGTTAAGTGAATATCAAAACAAAGGGCTCGTATGGTATGGCTGCAACAGTCGTGAACAAATCAAGCGTATACCTAGTGGTTTCAATGAGGTGGATGACGCATTACAAGGCGGCTTTCCAGAGCAAGGGATCATAGAGCTTAAGACCGATTTTGGGGTTGGTGAATTAAGACTAATGACACCGTTTTTGGCAGCAAAACAAAGCTCAGGTCAGCTTGTTTTTGTTGCACCACCAATACAGCTAAATGCCGAATACTTAATGGCAAATAGCATCGATGTCGATAATTTGGTGTTATTAACACCAACTCAGGAAGAACAAGCTTTGTGGGCCACAGAGCAGTGTCTATCTAGCGGGTGTTGTAGCGCGGTTGTATTGTGGCAACACACTTTATCCATTAAGCAGGTTCGTCGTCTTATGCTTGCTTGTGAGCAGGGCGGGGCAAGCCTAGTTTTATTTCGATATCAAAAGTCACAACCTTTATTTTCGTTACCGAGTACGGTGAGCCTGAGTGTTACTTCACACTCTCAAGGTATTCAATTAAAAGTAGATAAACAAAAAGGTGGGCGCGCTACTGATTATTTCACCGTGGACATGAGTCATTGGTGGCCAGAATTAGTATCTTCAAACAAACAAGTAATGTCACAAAATAATGTGGTAGCGTTCCCACGCGCTGCTGGTCATTAATCTGTAAGGGTCTTATAGGTATTGTGATGCAGTGGCTTTATTTGTCGTTTCACTCCTTGCAACTCGAGAGTTCTAGTAACTTATCTCAAGACACGGAGCCTGTAATTATCGTCGATGCGACAAGTCACGAGGTGGTTCAGCTCAATACTTGTGCCAAATCACTAGGAATTCGAGTGGGCATGGGTTTGGCGATGTCTCTGTCATTAAGCCAAACACTGAAGGTATTAGAGTATCAACCAGAGATAGAACAAGAGAGGCTCGTTGAGCTGGCAGAGAGACTGTACAAGCTCACTGCCGATATTTCACTTGATCCACCAAATGGTCTGTTTTTACGTATTGATAATATGTTACGACTTTATAAGGACATGGCTGATTACTGGTTGGCCATCACTACTAGTTTTGCCGATTTGGCGTTGAGCTTTCATTATGCTTCTGCCCCGAGCCCTCGTATGGCTAAAGTATTGGCTCAGGCTAAAAAGAATGTATTGTACAGTAATAAGAAAGAGGCCTTATCGGTACTACGACGACTCTCTATTGATCACCTACATATAAGTACAAAACAAAAAGACCAACTTAATAGAGTTGGTATTAAAACCGTTGCTGGCTTACTTGATATTCCTCTTAAACAATTAGCCAAACGTTTTGACCTACCTATGTTTACTTATCTTGGTCAGCTTACTGGGGAATTACATACAAAATTGAGCCTGTTCAGTCCCAAGCTCGAATATCGACGCACCTTAGAGTTGATGTTTGAGATCAGTAATGCAGAAGTGCTTCAACACCCAATCAAAAAGCTACTGGCTGAACTAGAAACGTATTTAAAGATTCGAAATAAGGTCGCTCAGGCCCTTAGTTTTGAGCTTTGTTATCGCTACAAAGAATTTATCACCATGTCGGTAGAGCGCGGTGACGGGGAGTACCGAGCCTCCAAGTGGCTAACCCTCATTAGGTTACAGCTAGAGTCGATAAAGCTAACAGAGCCTGTCGTCAGTATTCGATTGATATGTACTCAACTGGTTTCGCAATCAGCTCGAGTGAATGACTTGTTTAATCAACAGGCTAGTTCGTTAGAGCCGCAAGAATTGTTTGCTTTATTACAAGCAAAGTTGGGTAAAGAACAAGTATTTCGAATGCGTCATCGTCACGCTATAGAGCCATCAAAGGTCACCGTATTGTGTCCACTTAATGATAATAAGAATGCTCGAGACAAATCACTAGCACCAAAAGGAGTAAAAAAACTGGGAGCAAAAGAGCGAACAAAGGAGTCGCTTCAAACTCCGAACTTGTCGACTTTGATTCCAGTTTCCAACGGCACGTTTTGGCAACCAACAACATTAATGGATATTCGCCCTAGCTATCTGCAAGCCAGGCCTAGCACACTAAAAGAGCAGGTAACGATATTATCTGGCCCTGAGCGCATTACCTCTGGCTGGTGGGAGTTCAACCCTGTCTGTCGTGACTATTATGTGGCAGAAAACCAACAAGGCAAAAAGCTATGGGTCTTTAGGACACCGAATCAGCAATGGTTTGTGCATGGGTACTTTTCATGAGCCGTATTTACCCAGGTTACGCAGAGCTATGCTGTTTTACTAACTTTAGTTTTTTAGTCGGCGCTTCGCACCCAGAAGAACTCGTAGAACAAGCGAGTGCTTTTCAATACCACTCTATTGCAATTACAGACGAATGCTCGGTAGCGGGTGTTGTTCGAGCATACAGTCACCTCAAAGAACATCATTTGCCAATTCGTTTGATTGTCGGAAGCCACTTTGTTTACCAACAAAATCTTAGACTGACATTGCTGTGCCCAAACCGAAAAGCATACGCAGAGTTATGCAGGGTGATCACCAATGCGAGACGTCGATGTGAGAAAGGCGAATACGAACTTAACGCTTGGGATATACGCTCGATAAGAGAGTGTTTTGTAATATGGCACCCAAGCGGCGATTTAGATAAAGACAGCCAAGACGCAAAATGGCTTTTGAATTTAAACAGTCGATGGCAAGAGCAGTTATATATAGGCTTAACCAAAGTACTCAAACATGGAGAGCATAGGTACATTGAGGCATGTGAGTCATTGGCTACTGACTTTAATTTGCCTATTGTGGCGTGCGGCCAAGTATTGATGCATGACCCACAGCGTTTACCATTACAGCATGTACTGACTGCTACAAGGTTGGGAACCCAAGTGGAGCAACTAGGGCGTGCAGCACTGAGTAATACCGAACAATGTATACGGCCACCCAATAAGCTTGCCGCATTATATAAGCCAGAATGGTTACTTAACTCTGTTCTACTAGCCGAGCAGTGTAAGTTTGACTTAGGTGAATTGCGATATGAGTATCCGTCTGAGCTGATCCCTAAAAAACAAACACCTTCAGAATACTTACGGGTTTTGGTGGAAGCTGGTGTCAAAAAACGATTTCCCAAAGGGCCGAAAAAGGAAGTCCTCGAGTTGATAGAAAAAGAGCTCGGGCTTATTAGTGAAATGCAATACGAGCATTTTTTTATCACTATTTATGACATTGTTCAGTATGCTAAGCGTCAACAGATCCTGTATCAAGGTCGAGGCTCTGCGGCCAACTCTGTCGTATGCTATTGCCTTGAGATAACTGCGGTAGACCCATCTCAAATAAACGTTTTGTTCGAGCGCTTTATCTCAAAGGAGCGCAATGAACCACCAGATATTGATGTTGACTTTGAACATCAGCGCCGAGAAGAGATCTTTCAGTATATCTACCAAAAATACGGCCGTAATCACGCCGCTATTGCTGCGACAGTCGTGACGTACCGAACCAAGAGTGCGATTCGAGAAGTGGGTAAAGCGTTGGGGTTTGAAGAACTACAATTAGACTTTTTTATAAAAAATATTAATCGACGCGACCGCCAAGCTCATTGGTTTGAGCAACTCAGTGAATTGGGGCTCAATCCACAGTCTGCCAAAGGAAAGCAATTTATTTTACTGGTAGAACAAATCAAAGGCTTTCCTCGTCATTTGTCTCAGCACGTCGGCGGTTTTATTATTTCCTCTGGGCCGTTGCACGAATTAGTCCCAGTAGAAAATGCCGCAATGGATGGTCGAACCGTAATTCAGTGGGATAAGGACGACTTAGAGAGCTTGGCACTATTAAAAGTTGATGTTCTCGCTTTAGGGATGCTTACGGCGATCCGCAAATCCTTTGCCTTGATACAACAACATTATCAGCGAGTCTTGAGTATTGCAGATATTACCGCAAAGGGAGATGACCCTGAGGTATATCAAATGATCACTCAAGCCGATACGGTTGGCGTATTTCAGATTGAGTCTCGAGCACAAATGAGCATGTTGCCTCGGCTCAAGCCCCAAACATATTACGACTTAGTGATTCAGATAGCGATAGTAAGACCTGGGCCGATTCAAGGCGGCATGGTACATCCCTATTTAAAAAGGCGAGAAGGCCTTGAGCCGGTCGAGTACCCCTCAGAAGAAGTCGAAGCGGTATTGTATCGAACTCTGGGAGTGCCGATTTTTCAGGAGCAAGTTATTAAGTTAGCTATGGTTGCGGCAGGTTTTACCGGAGGTGAAGCCGATCAACTTCGCCGTGCCATGGGAAAGTGGAAGCGCAATGGCCAGCTCAATCAATTCAGGCAAAAGTTGGTAACGGGGATGTCACAACGAGGCTACAGTGAAGAATTTGCCGAGCGTATTTTTCAACAAATTTGTGGTTTTGGAGAATACGGGTTTCCAGAGTCACATTCGGCTAGTTTTGCTGTACTTGCTTATGTTTCAGCCTGGTTAAAATGTCATTATCCCGCTGCGTTCTATTGTGGTCTATTGAATAGTTTACCTATGGGGTTTTATGATCCAGCTCAACTAATACAGGACGCCAAGCGTCATAATGTAACGATCTTACCTATCGATATTAACCATTCCGAGTGGGATCACACGCTGGTGGCCGAGAGTCATGGGCTAGAGCTTAAAGAACCCGAAGTTCTGGCGATTCGTTTGGGGTTTAGACTAGTAAAAGGTATTAAACAAACCACGATGGATCGCATTGTCGACGTTCGCTTTAATCAAGGGCTTTTTAGTAATATCGCCGAGATAAAGCAATTAAAAATACCCTCCAATGAAATGCAAGCCCTTGCCAGTGCCGATGTTTTTAAGCGTATTGCGGGCCATCGATATGAAACACGTTGGCAAATGATGGACTTAGAAACTGAGTTACCTTTGTTTGCGGGCTTATCAGATACTTCAACACAAACACTGCCCCTCGAACCTAACTCTTATCAAACATTAATAGAAGACTATGCAGCAACGGGCCTTAGTTTAGATCATCATCCTATAACCTTATTAAAAGAAGAAGGGCGATTGGGCCGATACACGGCCGCAAACGAATTGCGTTTTTGCCGTCATAAAACACCGGTAACTGTCGTTGGTGTCGTAACGGGTCGTCAGAGCCCTGGCACAGCATCTGGCGTTACCTTTATGACACTTGAAGATGATACGGGTAACACTAACGTTGTTGTTTGGGTTGCGACGGCCCGTGCTCAAAAACAAGATTTTTTGACATCAAAAGTACTAAAAGTCAGAGGCATACTAGAACGAGAAGGCGAAGTTATTCATGTGATAGCGGGTAAGCTTATTGATTTAACAGATGAGTTAGAAGGACTTAAAACCAAAGCCAGAGACTTCCATTAAATATAACGGCGTAGGTATTAAACGTGAGAATCAGGCGTTGTAAATAAAAGTGGAGAGATTAAACGCTTTAGCTACATTTAACGTAGATTTGACAACTAACTGGATAGTTTGACTATGTCATCCGACCAGTTATCATGTATAGTCAAGATCATAAAACACCCAATAATTGTTTAAATGAGAGCATTATGAGTCAATACAACGCGCCACTAAATGATATGAACTTTGTCCTGTTTGATACTTTTAAAGTACAAGAGTTTTGGCAGGAAAACGCCCATCTATCTGAGAGCATTGATGTCGATACGGCAATGGCCATTTTATCTGAAAGCGCTAAGGTAACAGAAGAAGCAATTGCGCCTTTTAGCCGCGCTGCAGATGAAGAAGGTGTCGCTTTTGATAATGGTGACGTAACTACCCCTGCAAGTTATAAAGAATCATACAATGTAGTTGCCGAAGGCGGTTGGATTGGTCTTGCTGGTAATCCGGATTTTGGCGGGATGGGAATGCCTAAAACAATTACTGCTATGCACGAAGAAATGATGTGTGCAGCAGATTTAGCATTTGCACTTTATCCGGGATTAACAGCAGGTGCTTGTCTAGCAATTAATGCTCACGCTTCTGAAGAGTTAAAAGAATTGTATTTACCTAAGATGTATTCTGGTGAATGGACGGGCTCAATGTGTTTAACAGAAGCGCATGCGGGTACTGATTTAGGTTTGATTAAAACCAAAGCCGTTCCAAATGATGATGGTAGCTTTAATCTCACAGGTAGCAAGATTTTCATCTCAGGTGGTGAGCACGACCTAACCGAAAACATTATTCACCTTGTATTAGCCAAATTACCAGATGCGCCTGCAGGTTCACGCGGTATTTCGTTATTCTTGGTTCCTAAAATCAATGTAGATGCAAACGGCAACCTACTTGATCGCAACCCTGTAAGCTGTGGTTCAATCGAGCACAAGATGGGTATCCATACGAGCGCGACTTGTGTAATCAACTTTGATGGTGCCAAAGGCTACTTAGTTGGCGAAGTAAACAAAGGTTTAGCAGCTATGTTTACTATGATGAACTACGAAAGACTATTAGTGGGTCTTCAGGGCTTAGGTGCGGCAGAACGTTCTTATCAGAATGCCAAGCTATACGCGATGGACCGAGGCCAAGGCAAAGGTGTTGAGCGTATGACTGAAAAGGAATGCGATCCAATCGTTGTTCATCCAGACGTACGTCGCATGTTATTAAACATGCGTGCAATGAATGAAGCAGCCCGTGCTTTTGCCACATATGTTTCAGTTCAACTTGATATTTCTAAATTTAGTGAAGACGAAGAAGTTGCTAAATTAGCTGATGCTAAAGGTCAATTATTAACGCCAATTGCAAAAGCGTTTGTTACTGACACAAGTTTGGAAGCGTGTATTGCAGGCCAACAAGTATTTGGTGGTCATGGTTACGTAAGAGAGTGGGGTCAAGAGCAGTTGGTTCGTGACTGTCGTATTACTCAAATCTACGAGGGTACAAATGGAATTCAAGCGCTAGATCTAATGGGTCGTAAAATTGCGATGGACAAAGGCCAAACATTAAATGCCATCATCAGTGAAATTCAAGAGTTTGCAGCAGAAAACAAAGCAGTTAATGATACTCTGATGGCTCAACTTGAAGAAGCTGTACTTGTACTTAAAACCACAACTGAATCGGTTTTAGCTGAGGCAGCGAATGACAAAAATGCAATTGGCGCAGCATCAGTTGATTACTTACACCTTGCTGGTTACGTTTTGTATGGCTACATGTGGGCCAAAATGCTTGTTGCGGCTGAGTCACTAGAAGGCAATACAGAACTAGCTGAGAGCAAAAAGCTAACGGCTAACTATTACTTTGCTCGTTTGCTACCACGTATCCACAGCTTAAAAGCACAAATCGATTCTGGTGCAGAGTTGTTGTACACATTTTCAGCAGAACAAGTGTAGAAAAAGCAGTCACTTGCCAATGCTTAATAAGGCGTGATGCTTATCGCGCCTTGCTTGTAAGCCATTTAATTACAAAAATATGTTGCATTTGTAATCAAAATCTATACAATGCGACCTCCCTGAAGTTCTGTATAGAATTTCAAAGGGCAAACCGAAATATTGTAAATGCTCTTTTTATCGGTTTGAAAATACCAACAATTAGTTGGTAGATGTA
This sequence comes from Psychrosphaera sp., assembly GCF_982872775.1. Classification (NCBI taxonomy): domain Bacteria; kingdom Pseudomonadati; phylum Pseudomonadota; class Gammaproteobacteria; order Alteromonadales; family Pseudoalteromonadaceae; genus Psychrosphaera; species Psychrosphaera sp. The sequence goes on from NZ_CEYNSH010000012.1 coordinate 59,612, forward strand.
CAGGAATCTCGATATGAGGTTCATAATTAGATAAAGAAACACCGCTTATATCCGGTAAAACGGGGATAATGCGATGTTTTTTTATGCTCTTTCTAAAATGCTCTTTTTGAGGAATAAAATGAACAGTCAACGTATTCGTATCCGATTGAAAGCGTTCGACCATCGACTAATTGATGCGTCAACTCAAGAAATCGTTGAAACGGCAAAGCGTACAGGCGCACAGGTTCGTGGTCCTATTCCACTACCTACTCGCAAAGAACGCTTCACTGTATTGGTATCTCCACACGTAAACAAAGATGCGCGTGACCAATACGAAATTCGTACGCACAAGCGTCTAATCGATATCGTTGAGCCAACAGAAAAAACTGTTGATGCTCTTATGCGTTTAGATCTTGCTGCTGGTGTAGATGTTCAGATCAGTCTGGGTTAATCGAGAGATTAAAGGGGTTTCAAAATGACTATTGGTCTAGTCGGACGTAAAGTGGGAATGACTCGTGTCTTCACTGAAGATGGCGTATCAATTCCTGTTACGGTAATTGAAGCAACACCTAACCGTGTTACTCAAATCCGTAACGAAGAAACCGACGGTTACCGCGCTCTTCAGGTGACTGCTGGCTCTAAAAAAGCGAACCGTGTAACTAAGGCTCAAGCTGGCCACTTTGCGAAAGCAGGTGTGGAAGCTGGTCGTGGTTTATGGGAGTTCCGCTTAGCCGCAGCTGAAGGTGAAGGTATCGAAGTTGGTAGCGAAATTACTGTAGAAGTATTTAACGACGCTAAGTTAGTAGATGTTACTGGCACGTCAAAAGGTAAAGGTTTCCAAGGTGGTGTTAAGCGTCATAATTTCTCGATGCAAGACGCGACTCACGGTAACTCAATTTCTCACCGTGCTCCTGGTTCTATTGGTCAAAACCAAACACCAGGTCGTGTATTCAAAGGTAAGAAAATGGCCGGCCAAATGGGTAACGTTCGCACTACAACTCAAAACCTTGAGTTAGTACGTGTTGATGCAGAGCGTAACTTACTTCTAGTTAAAGGCGCTGTACCAGGTGCAATTGGCGGCAACGTCATCGTTAAACCTGCTGTTAAAGCGTAATCCGGAGAATAGTGATGAAATTAGATTTTGCAGGCGCAAATGGCGCTGTTGAAGTTTCAGAAGCTACTTTCGGACGTGAGTTCAATGAAGCATTAGTACACCAAGTTGTAACTGCATACGCTGCAGGTGCGCGTCAGGGTTCTAAAGCTCAGAAGACTCGCTCAGAAGTTAGCGGTGGTGGTAAGAAGCCATGGCGTCAAAAGGGCACAGGTCGTGCTCGTGCAGGTACTATCCGTAGTCCTATCTGGCGTTCTGGTGGCGTAACATTCGCTGCTAAGCCACAGGATCATTCACAAAAAGTGAATAAGAAGATGTACCGTGGTGCTATCCAAAGCATTCTTTCTGAGTTAGTTCGTCAAGAGCGTTTCGTGGTTGTTGAAAACTTTGAAGTTGAAACACCAAAAACTAAAGCACTTGCTGCTAAGTTAAGTGAAATGAACTTAAAAGACGTATTGATCATTACTGAAGAAGTGTCTGAGAACTTGTTCTTATCTGCACGTAACTTGTACAAAGTTGACGTTCGTGATGTAGCAACTATCGACCCAGTAAGCTTGATCGCGTTTGATAAAGTAGTGATTACTGCAGGTGCAGTTAAGCAAATCGAGGAGATGCTAGCATGATAAGCGAAGAACGTTTGTTAAAAGTATTAGTAGCTCCACACGTATCTGAAAAGACTACACTTGCAACAGAATCAAACAATACTTTGGTATTCAAAGTTTCTGTAGACGCTACTAAAGAAGAAATCAAAGCTGCTGTTGAAAAGCTTTTTGAAGTTGAAGTTAAGAAAGTTAACTCTCTTAACGTTAAAGGTAAGGCTAAGCGTACTGGTATGCGTATGGGTCGTCGTAAGAATTGGAAAAAAGCTTACGTGACACTTGCAGAAGGTCAAAGCCTTGATCTTGAAGACGGCGCAGCAGAGTAATTGGAGAGTAAAAAATGGCTCTAGTAAAATGTAAACCAACATCTGCTGGTCGTCGTCATGTGACGAAAGTAGTTAACCCTGACTTACATAAAGGTGCACCGTACGCTCCTCTTTTAGAGAAAAAATCTAAAACTGGTGGTCGTAACAACAACGGTCGTATCACAGTACGTCACATCGGTGGTGGTCACAAGCAGCACTACCGTATCGTTGACTTCAAGCGTAACAAAGACGGTATTCCGGCAACAGTTGAGCGTTTGGAATATGATCCAAACCGTAGCGCAAACATCGCATTAGTTCTTTATGCAGACGGTGAACGTAAGTACATCATCGCGCCTAAAGGCCTAAAAGCTGGTGACCAGATTGTTTCTGGTATCAATGCACCTATCAAAGTTGGTAACGCTATGCCTATGCGTAACATGCCAGTTGGTAGTACTGTACACAACGTTGAGCTTAAGCCTGGTAAAGGCGCACAGCTTGCACGTTCTGCAGGTGCATATGTGCAAATTTTAGCACGTGACGGTCAATACGTTACTCTACGTCTTCGCTCTGGCGAAATGCGTAAAGTACTTGCTGATTGTCGTGCGACTTTAGGTGAAGTAGGTAATGCTGAACATATGCTTCGTCAGCTTGGTAAAGCTGGTGCAAGCAGATGGCGTGGTGTTCGTCCGACTGTCCGTGGTGTTGTAATGAACCCGGTTGATCACCCGCACGGTGGTGGTGAAGGTCGTACTTCTGGTGGTCGTCACCCGGTTACTCCTTGGGGTAAACCGACTAAGGGTGCTAAGACTCGTAAGAACAAACGTACGGACAAGTACATTGTTCGTCGTCGTAATAAATAATTAGTGAGGTAATACCATGCCACGTTCTCTCAAGAAAGGTCCTTTTATTGACCTACACTTGCTGAAGAAGGTTGAAGCAGCCTTGGAAAGCGGGAACAAGAAACCAATTAAAACTTGGTCTCGTCGCTCAATGATCATTCCTGATATGATTGGATTGACCATCGCTGTCCATAATGGTCGTCAACACGTTCCTGTGTTTGTATCTGACGAAATGGTTGGCCATAAGTTGGGTGAATTTGCACCTACTCGTACGTACCGCGGTCACGCGGCTGACAAGAAAGCTAAGAAGAAGTAAGGAGTAAATAATGGAAGCATTAGCTAAACATCGTTTCGCCCGCACTTCTCCTCAGAAGGCTCGCTTGGTAGCTGACCAGATTCGTGGTCTACCAGTCGATAAGGCGTTAGACGTATTAACATTCAGCAACAAAAAAGCTGCTGTATTGGTGAAGAAAGTTCTAGAATCTGCAATCGCGAATGCTGAGCATAACGAAGGCGCAGACATCGACGAACTAAAAGTTGCGAAAATCATGATTGACGTAGGTCCAACTATGAAACGCATCAAGACTCGTGCAAAGGGACGCGCAGACCGCGTACTTAAGCGCTCTTCACACATTACTGTTGTAGTTGCGGACTAGGAGATTTACTAATGGGACAAAAAGTTCATCCTACGGGAATTCGCCTAGGTATCACTAAACCATGGGTTGCTACCTGGTACGCGAATACAAAAGATTACGCTAGTCAACTTAATGGCGACATCAAAGTTCGTCAGTATCTGACTAAAGAATTAAAGAACGCTTCAGTTTCTAAAATTACGATTGAGCGTCCTGCAAAATCTATCAAAGTTACAATCCACACGGCTCGTCCGGGTGTTGTAATTGGTAAGAAAGGCGCAGACGTTGAAAAACTTCGTAACGTTGTAGCGAAATTGACAGGCGTACCTGCTCAAATCAACATCGCAGAGATCCGCAAGCCGGAATTAGATGCACAGCTAGTAGCTGAAAGCATCTCAAGCCAGCTTGAGCGTCGTGTTATGTTCCGTCGTGCTATGAAGCGCGCGGTACAAAACGCAATGCGTGTTGGTGCAAAAGGTATCAAAGTTGAAGTAAGCGGTCGTTTGGGCGGTGCAGAGATTGCACGTTCAGAATGGTATCGTGAAGGTCGTGTACCACTACACACTTTACGTGCTGACATCGACTATGCAACTTCTGAAGCATTAACTACTTACGGCATCATCGGTGTTAAAGTATGGATCTTTAAAGGTGAAGTACTTGGTGGTTTCGGTTCTATCTCTCAAGAAGAGCCAAAACAACCTAAACCAGCGAAGAAGCGTCGTAGCAAAAGCGCTAAGTAGGAGTAGACGATGTTACAACCAAAACGTACAAAATTCCGTAAGCAGCACAAAGGTCGCAACCGCGGTCTAGCGCAGAACGGTAACAAGGTTAGCTTTGGTACTTTCGGCCTTAAGGCTACTGGCCGTGGTCGTATGACTGCACGTCAAATCGAAGCAGCTCGTCGTGCCATGACACGTCACGTAAAACGTCAAGGTCAAATTTGGATCCGTGTATTCCCTGACAAACCAATTACGGCTAAGCCGCTAGAAGTTCGTCAAGGTAAAGGTAAAGGTAACGTTGAATACTGGGTTGCTGAAATTCAGCCTGGTAAAGTACTTTACGAAATGGACGGTGTTGAAGAAGAATTGGCACGTGAAGCGTTCCGCTTAGCGGCTCGTAAATTGCCATTCAAAACCACTTTTGTAACTAGAACGGTGATGTAATGAAAGCTAGCGAACTTAAAGATAAAACTGTAGAAGAGCTACAAGCTGAACTACTAGGTTTGTTACGTGAGCAGTTTAACTTGCGCATGCAACAATCTTCTGGTCAACTAGCTCAAACTCACTTACTGCGTGAAGTACGTCGCAACATTGCACGTGTTAAAACAGTAATTGCACAAAATAAGGCAGGTGCGTAATGAGCGAAAATATCCGTACATTACAAGGCCGCGTTGTTAGCGACAAGATGGACAAGTCTATCGTTGTTGCGATTGAACGCTTTGTTAAACACCCTATCTACGGTAAATTCGTTAAGCGTACAACTAAGTTGCACGCACACGACGAAACTAACCAATGTAGTACTGGTGACACGGTAACAATCCGTGAATGTGCACCAATTTCTAAGAACAAATCTTGGACTTTGGTTGACGTTGTAGAAAAAGCTAAAGTTCTTTAATTTTTAAAGAATCTTGCTTAGAAAAACCGGGGCTCGCGCTCCGGTTTTTTATTTTCGGTTTCGGACAGCAAAAAAGATCGGTAGTGACAGCAACCACTTAACAAATCGTAGCCGATTATTATTTAATCAAACTGCGAATTAGGTTGTATTTCGACCATCACTTAGTTATACTTGCGCGCCCTTTTGTAGGGGGTAGCCAATAATGGCTAGAAAGCAGCTGGTCCGAAAGGACATTGAAGTATAAAACTTAATTAGCGGAGCACTAAACATGATCCAAATGCAAACTACGTTAGATGTGGCTGATAACTCAGGCGCACGTCGCGTACAGTGTATTAAGGTTCTTGGTGGCTCTCACCGTCGTTACGCCGGTATCGGCGACATCATTAAAGTTACTGTTAAGGAAGCAATTCCGCGCGGTAAAGTTAAAAAAGGTGATGTTCTTAACGCGGTGGTAGTTCGCACTAAAGCAGCGGTTCGTCGTCCAGATGGTCAAGCCATCCGTTTCGACAGTAATGCAGCTGTTATTTTGAACGCCAACTTGCAGCCAATCGGAACTCGTATTTTCGGGCCTGTTACTCGCGAACTTCGCGGTGATCAGTTCATGAAGATCGTGTCATTGGCACCTGAAGTAATTTAAGGAGCTAAAAATGGCAAGCAAAATTCGTCGTGAAGATGAAGTAATCGTTATTGCTGGTAAAGATAAAGGCAAAACTGGTAAAGTTTTGAAAGTTATCACTGGTACTGACCGATTAATCGTAGAAGGCGTGAACCTTATCAAGAAACACCAAAAACCTGTACCACAACTACAGCAGCCTGGTGGCATTGTTGAAAAAGAAGCGTCAGTAAACGTATCAAACGTTGCGATCCTTAACCCAGAAACGGGTAAAGCTGATCGTGTAGGTTTTAAATTTGAAGACGGCAAAAAAGTTCGTTTCTTCAAATCTAATGGTAAAACTATCTAATCTTGGAGTATATGATGGCGAAACTGCATGATACATATAGAGACAGCGTAGTGCCTGAACTTATGAAAAAGTTCGGCTACACATCTGTCATGCAAGTCCCTCAACTTGAGAAAATTACCCTGAACATGGGTTTGGGTGAAGCATTAGCGGATAAGAAAGTACTTGAAGCAGCTACTGCTGACATGCAAGCAATTGCAGGTCAAAAGCCAGTTGTTACACGTGCTCGTAAGTCAGTTGCTGGCTTTAAAATTCGTGAAGGCTACCCAATCGGTGCCAAGGTAACTCTACGCGGCGAGCGTATGTGGGACTTTTTAGAGCGTTTAATCACTATCGCTCTTCCTCGTGTTCGTGACTTCCGTGGCTTAAATCCTAAGTCATTTGACGGTCGCGGTAACTATAGCATGGGTGTACGCGAGCAAATTATCTTCCCTGAAATCGATTTTGATAAAGTAGACAAGGTACGTGGTTTAGATATCACTATCACAACATCTGCTAAGTCAAATGAGGAAGGTCACGCTCTGTTAGCTGCTTTCAACTTCCCATTTAAAGGATAAGGTGTAGAGTTATGGCTAAACAATCTATGAAGGCACGTGACGTAAAACGTGCAAAATTAGCTGAAAAATACGCTGCAAAACGTGCCGAATTAAAGGCAATCATCAAGAACGTTAACACGTCTGATGAAGATCGTTGGGCAGCAGTGCTTAAACTTCAAGAGCTTCCTCGTGATTCAAGCCCTTCACGTCAACGTAACCGTTGTAACGTGACAGGTCGTCCACATGGTTACTTACGTAAGTTCGGCTTAAGCCGTATTAAATTACGTGAAGCAGCTATGCGTGGTGAAGTTCCAGGCCTTAAAAAGGCTTCTTGGTAAGAATCTGGGAGTATTGAAAGATGAGCATGCAAGATCCTATCGCGGATATGTTCACCCGCGTACGTAACGGCCAAATGTCTAGCAAAGTAGCTGTTACAATGCCTTCTTCAAAGTTAAAAACAGCTTTAGCTGAACTTTTGAAGAGCGAAGGTTTTATTGCTGATTACGAAGTATCAGGTGACGTTAAGAAAGAATTAAGCGTTACACTTAAGTACTTCGAAGGTAAGCCAGTAATCGAAACAATTAAACGCGTTAGCCGTCCTGGTCTTCGTATCTATAAGAAGACTTCAGACCTACCTAAAGTTATGGGTGGTCTAGGTATTGCTATCGTTTCTACATCAAAAGGTTTGATGACTGACCGTGCAGCTCGTAAAGCGGGCATCGGCGGCGAAATCATCGGCTACGTAGCATAATAGGAGAGTCAGAATGTCTCGAGTAGCAAAAGCACCTATTACTGTTCCTGCCGGTGTTGAAGTTGCAGTTAGCGGCCAGGAAGTAAAAGTTAAAGGTAAAGTAGGCGAGTTAACGTTAAATGTTAACGCAGCTGTTGAAGTTGTCGTAGAAGACAACGTTGTACGTACCTTACCTCGCGATAGCTTTGCTGATGCGTGGGCACAAGCAGGTACTGCTCGTGCAACAATCAACAACTTTGTTGTTGGCGTTAGCGAAGGTTTTGAGAAACGTTTGATTTTAAATGGTGTTGGTTACCGTGCAGCGGTAAAAGGCAACGTTTTAAACCTTTCACTAGGTTTCTCACACCCAGTTGATTTCCAAATCCCAGCTGGCGTGACTATCGAAGCACCTTCTCAAACTGAGATCGTTGTTAAAGGTGCAAGCAAACATTTAGTTGGTCAAGTTGCAGCGAACATTCGCAAGTATCGTGAACCAGAGCCGTATAAAGGCAAAGGTATCCGTTACAGCGATGAAATCGTTCGTCGCAAAGAGGCGAAGAAAAAGTAAGGTAAGACGATGGATAAGAAAACAGCTCGTTTACGTCGTGCCAAGCGCGCTCGCAGAACGTTTATCGAAAACGGTGTTACTCGTTTAGTAATGCACCGTACGCCTCGTCACGCTTACGCTCAGGTTATTTCTCCTGAAGGTAAGGTGTTAGCGGCGGCGTCGACTGTAGAAAAAGATATCCGCTCTGCGGTTAAGTCTACAGGTAACGTTGAAGCTGCAGCTGCGGTTGGTAAAGCAATTGCAGAACGTGCGGTTAAAAATGGCGTTGAGAAAGTGTCATTTGACCGTAGCGGTTTTAAATATCACGGCCGTGTAAAAGCGTTAGCAGACGCTGCACGCGAAGCCGGTCTTCAGTTCTAGGAGCAGCTCATGTCTAATGTAGAAGCAAAACAAACAGAATTCGAAGAAAAGCTTATCGCGGTTAACCGTGTTTCTAAAGTAGTTAAGGGTGGTCGTATTTTCTCGTTCACTGCATTAACTGTTGTTGGTGACAAGAACGGCCGTGTAGGTTTTGGTTATGGTAAAGCGCGTGAAGTTCCAGCTGCTATTCAAAAAGCAATGGAAAAAGCGCGTCGTAACATGGTTAGCGTTGAGTTAACTAACGGAACATTGCAACACCCTATCAAGGGTCGTCACTCTGGTTCGAAAGTTTACATGCAACCAGCTTCTGAAGGTACAGGTATCATCGCCGGTGGCGCAATGCGTGCAGTATTAGAAGTTGCAGGTGTACAAAACGTACTTTCTAAGTGTTACGGTTCAACTAACCCAATTAACGTAGTACGCGCTACTGTTGACGCACTTGCAGGTATGAAATCACCTGAACAAGTCGCTGCTAAGCGTGGCCTAAACGTTACTGAAATTTTGGGGTAATAGACCATGGCTAAGAAAACGATTAAAGTAACACAAACACGTAGCTCTATCGGTCGTTTACCGAAGCATAAAGCTACATTACGTGGCTTGGGTTTACGTCGTATCAATCACACTGTTGAGTTAGAAGACACAGCATGTGTACGTGGTATGATCAACCAAGTTCATTACATGGTTAAAGTGGAGGGGTAATCGATGCGTTTGAATACTCTATCTCCAGCACCAGGTGCTAAGTCAGACAAGAAACGTGTAGGTCGCGGTATCGGTTCTGGTTTAGGTAAAACTGGTGGTCGTGGACACAAAGGTCAGAAATCACGCTCAGGCGGAAGTGTTAAGCCAGGTTTTGAAGGTGGTCAAATGCCTTTACAACGTCGCTTACCGAAGTTCGGTTTCACTTCTCGTAAATCGTTGGTAACTGATGAAGTAACATTGTCTGAAATCGCTAAGGTAGAAGGCGACATCGTTTCTTTAGAAACTTTGAAAGCTGCTGGTCTAGTGAAGAAAGACATGCTTTTCGTTAAAGTTGTAAAATCAGGCGAAATCGCACGCTCTGTAACTGTAGCTGGTCTACGTGTTACTAAAGGTGCGGCTGAAGCTATTGTTGCAGCCGGCGGAAAAGTAGAATAAGGACAAGTACATTATGGCTAAACCAGGATTAGATTTACAAAGTGGACAAACGGGATTTACCGAGTTAAAGCAACGCTTAATGTTTGTTTTTCTCGCGATAGTTGTATTTCGACTAGGTTCTTTTGTTCCAATTCCTGGGATAGATGCTGCAGTACTAGCTGAATTATTCGAACAGCAAAAGGGTACCATCGTAGAAATGTTTAACATGTTCTCCGGTGGTGCGCTTGAGCGAGCTTCGGTATTAGCGTTAGGTATCATGCCATACATAACTGCATCAATTATCATGCAGTTATTAACGGTTATGCACCCTTCTTTAGCTGAGCTGAAGAAAGAAGGTGAGGCAGGTCGTAAGAAGATCAGTCAGTACACTCGCTACTTCACGTTAGTATTAGCGACATTCCAGTCGTTCGGTATTGCTACTAGCTTACCAAATATGATGCCAGGTCTGGTTATTAACCCAGGTCCAGGTTTCTATTTCACAGCAGTAGTTAGTTTGGTTACAGGTACCATGTTCTTAATGTGGTTGGGTGAGCAAATTACTGAGCGTGGTATTGGTAATGGTATTTCGATACTAATCTTTACCGGTATCGTTGCAGGGTTGCCATCAGCAATAGGTCAAACAGCAGAGCAAGCTCGTCAAGGCGAACTAGCAGTGTTGTTACTATTAGTGATTGCAGTGATTGTTTTTGCGGTAACTTACTTTGTTGTATTCGTAGAGCGTGGTCAGCGTCGTATCGTCGTTAACTATGCAAAACGTCAACAGGGTCGCCAAGTGTTTCAAGCACAAAGCTCTCATTTACCTCTTAAGGTAAATATGGCCGGCGTAATACCACCAATTTTTGCTGGTAGTATTATCATGTTCCCGAGTACAATTGCGGCTTGGTTTGGTACTGGAGAAGGTGCCGTTGCAGACTTTTTGCAGCAGTTATCTCTTACATTATCACCGGGACAACCCCTATATGTTATGTTGTACGCAGCTGCTATAATTTTCTTCTGTTTTTTCTACACCGCGTTGGTTTTCAACCCTAGAGAAACAGCTGATAACTTGAAGCGCTCAGGTGCATTCATTCCAGGCATTAGACCAGGTGAGCAAACGTCTAAATTTATCGATAAGGTAATGACGCGTTTGACACTAGCAGGCGCAATGTATATTACGTTCGTTTGTTTAGTTCCTGAGTTCATGATGATCGCTTGGAACGTTCAATTTTACTTTGGCGGTACATCGTTGTTAATCATCGTTGTAGTTGTCATGGATTTTATGGCGCAGATTCAGACACTGTTGATGTCTCATCAGTATGATTCTGTTCTTAAGAAGGCAAACCTTGCAGGAAAAGCTTTAGATAAAGCCAACCTGAAAGGCTATAGCCGTTAGATTGCGGAGTTAAAGCAATGAAAGTACGTGCTTCCGTTAAGAAGATATGTCGTAACTGTAAAGTAATTAAGCGTTCAGGTGTTGTTCGCGTAATCTGTACAGACCCTAAGCACAAGCAGCGTCAGGGTTAATACGACGTAATTAAGCGGGCGGGAAGTTTTCTCGCCCATATTTACAAACGGTCATAGGTCGAGTATCCTAACGGGCTTTTCGACTGACCAAAAACTATAGGAGATGTGTTAGTGGCCCGTATCGCTGGCATTAACATTTCCGATCGTAAACACGCTGTGATCGCATTAACTGCGATCTTTGGTATCGGTAAAACTCGTTCAAAAGCAATTTTGGCGGAAACTGGTATCGCAGAAGATACGAAAATCGGAACATTATCTGAACAAGATTTAGATAAATTACGTGAAGAAGTTGGCAAGTACACTGTAGAAGGTGATCTTCGCCGTGAAGTAACTTTAAATATTAAACGTTTAATGGATTTAGGTTGTAACCGTGGTCTTCGCCACCGTCGTAGCCTTCCTCTACGTGGTCAGCGCACTAAGACTAATGCGCGTACACGTAAAGGTCCACGTAAACCTATTACTAAATAAGGCGAGGTAGCAAGAAATGGCAAAAGCTCCAACTCGTTCACGTAAAAAAGTAAAAAAGCAAGTTGCTGATGGTATGGCTCATATCCATGCGTCTTTCAACAACACAATCGTTACTTTAACCGACCGTCAAGGCAATGCATTGTCTTGGGCTACTGCAGGTGGTTCAGGTTTCCGTGGTTCACGTAAATCTACACCATTTGCTGCACAGGTAGCAGCTGAACGCGCAGGCGAAGCAGCAAAAGAATACGGTTTGAAGAATATTGAAGTGTTCGTCAAGGGCCCTGGTCCTGGTCGTGAATCTGCAATCCGCGCATTAAATGCTGTGGGTTACAAGATCACTAACATTACTGACGTGACACCAATTCCTCATAACGGTTGTCGTCCGCCTAAGAAACGTCGTGTATAACGACTGTTAGTGGAGAAAGAACATGGCAAGATATTTGGGTCCAAAGCTAAAGCTTAGTCGTCGCGAAGGAACAGATTTGTTCCTTAAAAGTGGCGTACGTGCAATAGATACTAAATGTAAAATCGATACTGCACCAGGTCAACACGGCGCTCGTAAGCCTCGTTTGTCTGATTACGGTTTGCAGCTTCGTGAGAAACAAAAAGTACGTCGTATGTACGGAATTTTAGAAAAACAATTCCGTAACTACTACAAAGATGCAGCTCGTATTAAAGGTAATACTGGTGAAAACCTATTACAACTTTTAGAGAGCCGCTTAGATAACGTTGTTTATCGTATGGGTTACGCAAGTACTCGTGCGGAAGCTCGTCAGCTAGTTAGCCACAAGTCAATTGTTGTTAACGGTAGCGTAGTGAACATTCCTTCCTACAAAGTGTCTGCTAATGACGTCGTTGCTGTTCGTGAAAAATCGAAAAAGCAAGGTCGTATCATTGCAGCTCTTGAGTTAGCTGAACAACGTGAAAAACCGACTTGGATTGAAGTAGACAGCAAAGAAATGTCAGGTACGTATAAAGCGAACCCTGAGCGTTCTGAATTGTCTGCAGAGATTAACGAACAGTTAATTGTTGAACTTTACTCTAAGTAAAGTTGAAACATAAGAGGATATAAAATGCAGGGGTCTGTAACTGAATTCCTTAAGCCTAGGCTTGTAGATATTGAACAAGTTAGTGCAACTCGAGCAAAAGTAACGCTTGAGCCATTAGAGCGTGGTTTTGGCCACACACTTGGTAATGCGTTACGTAGAATCTTGTTGTCGTCTATGCCTGGTTGTGCAGTAACCGAAGTAGAAATCGACGGCGTACAGCACGAATACAGTGCAAAAGAGGGTGTACAGGAAGATGTGATCGAAATTCTGTTAAATCTTAAAGGTTTAGCAGTTCGCGTAGAGGGTAAGGACGAAGTTACTTTGACTTTAACTAAGTCAGGTATTGGCCCTGTTACAGCTGCTGATTTTCAGCACGATGGTGATGTAGAAATCATCAACCCTGAACACGTTATTTGTAACTTAACGAGCGAGAGCTCTGAAATTTCAATGCGTGTAAACGTGCAGCGTGGCCGTGGTTATGTTCCTGCTTCTGCGCGTGTGTCCTCAGACGAAGAAGATCGTCCAATCGGTCGTCTGCTTCTAGATGCTTCTTTCAGTCCAGTTGAGCGTATTGCTTATGCTGTAGAAAGTGCGCGTGTAGAACAACGTACTGATTTAGACAAATTGATCATTGATATGGAAACAAACGGCACGTTAGAACCTGAAGAGGCTATCCGTCGTTCTTCTACAATTCTAGCTGAACAATTAGAAGCATTCGTAGATTTACGTGATGTTACTGAAGTACAGCAAGAAGAAGAGAAGCCAGAATTTGATCCAATTCTATTACGTCCAGTAGACGATCTAGAATTGACTGTTCGTTCAGCAAACTGTTTGAAAGCTGAACAAGTACAATATATCGGTGATTTAGTACAGCGTACTGAGGTTGAGTTACTTAAAACTCCAAACCTTGGTAAGAAGTCTCTAACAGAAATCAAAGACGTATTAGCGTCTCGTGGTTTATCTTTAGGCATGCGCCTAGAGAACTGGCCTCCAGCTAGTCTGTTAGATAACGACTAAATTTTTAAACGAATTAGTTAGAAGGAAAAGCTCATGCGCCATCGTAAGAGTGGTCGTCAATTAAACCGCAACAGCAGTCATCGTCAAGCGATGTTCCGTAACATGGCGGGTTCTTTGGTGAAGCATGAAATCATCAAAACAACGTTGCCAAAAGCTAAAGAATTACGTCGTGTGATCGAACCATTGATCACTATGGCTAAGTCTGACAGCGTAGCAAACCGTCGTCTAGCTTTCGCTCGTACTCGCGATGCGGAAGTAGTAGGTAAGCTATTTACTGATTTAGGTCAGCGTTACAGTGAACGTCCAGGTGGTTACACTCGTATTATCAAGTGTGGTTACCGTACTGGTGATAAAGCACCAATGGCGTACATTGAACTGGTTGATAGACCAGAACTTGATGCAGATGCTGAAGTAGTTGAAGCTACTGAAGAATAATAAAATAGCCGGGTTCGTCCCGGCTTTTTTATAAAATCGTTATAAAAGGCTTGCAGCTATGTAGGCCTTTTTGTTTTTCTCATACTTATCTACTTATCTACTTATCTACTTATCTACTTATCTACTTATCTACTTATCTACTTAT